>JBIIOL010000402.1:0-3867 GCA_044336965.1 Pirellulales bacterium
TTCTTCGGCATGGGCCTCGTGAAGACCAGCGAGAACCTCGGCAGTCAGGCGGAGTATCCGAGCCATCCGGAACTGCTCGACTGGCTGGCGGCCGAATTCATGGAATCGGGCTCGATGCCGGCAGTGAACGGTCAGCCCGCGAAGCATTGGGACATGAAGGCCTTCATCAAGATGCTGCTCATGAGCAGCACCTACCGGCAGCAGTCGACCGTGACGCCCGAGAAGTTCGCCAAGGATCCGACGAATCGGCTCCTGGCCCGAGCGCCGCGGATCCGGCTGCCCGGAGAGGCTGTCCGCGATGCGGCGCTGGCTGCGTCGGGATTGCTCGTGCCGACGATCGGTGGACCGAGTGTGCGGCCCTGGATGCCGGATGGCGTCTGGGACGAGACCAGCAAATATGGCGACCTACGGGGCTACAAACCCGACACCGGTGCCGGCCGCTACCGGCGGACGATGTACACGATCTGGAAACGGACGGCCGGGCCGCCCACGATGCTGCTCTTCGATGCTCCCAACCGCGAGACATGCACGGTGAAGCGTTCGCGCACCAACACGCCGCTGCAGGCACTGGCGCTCTTGAACGAGACGACCTTCGTCGAGGCGGCCCACGGCCTGGCGAAGCGGATGCTCGCCGAGGGAGGCGTGACGCCAGCCGAGAAAATCACGCACGGCTTCCGTCTGGCGATCGGCCGCCGGCCGACGCCCGACGAACTGGCGACGCTCGTGGCGGGGTTCGAGGCCGATCTGGCGCGGTTCACCCACGAGCCTGCCGCGGCGGACCGTTATGCGACGGTCGGGCTCGTGCCGCGGCCCGAGGGCGTGCCAGTGACAGAGTTTGCGGCCTATTCGCTCGCGGCGAACGTGATCATCAACCTCGACGAGTTCGTGATGCGGGAGTGAATTTATGGAAACGAAAAAGGGGACGCAGCTCTTTTCCCAGGGCTTTTCCCAGACGGCGGGTGACGGCAGAAAAGAGCTGCGTCCCCTTTTTCTGCAGGATGCCATCAACCGCCGCGTGTTTCTCGGCGGCTCTGCTGGAGGGTTGGGCTACGCGGCTCTCGCCAGCCTGATGCAGCCGGACGTGGCCCGTGCGGCGGCCGCTGTATCGCCGATGGCCAGCCCTGTGACGACTGCGACATTCCCGAACTTTCCGCCGAAGGCGAAGCGGGTGATCTATCTCTTTCAGTCAGGCGCGCCCTCGCAGATGGATCTCTTCGATCCGAAGCCCGGGCTCGAGAAGCGGCGTGGCGAGGATCTCCCTGAGTCGATCCGGCAGGGCCAGCGGCTCACCACGATGACCAGCGGCCAGAAGAACTTTCCCGTGGCACCGTCGATGTTCAAGTTTGCACAGCACGGTGAAAGCGGGATGTGGTTCAGTGAACTGATCCCCAACATCGCCCGTCATGCCGACCGCTGGTGCATGATCCGTTCGATGGTCACCGAGCAGATCAACCACGACCCGGCGATCACCTTTTTCCAGACGGGCCACCAACTGGCCGGCCGGCCCAGCATCGGCTCGTGGGTGAGCTACGGCCTTGGGAGCGACAACGCCGACCTGCCGGCCTATGTCGTGCTGACGAGCTTTGGTTCCGGACGCAAGGACGACCAGCCGCTCTATGATCGCCTGTGGGGAGCGGGCTTCCTCGCGACGAAGCACCAGGGTGTGCGGTTTCGCAACTCGGGCGACCCGGTCCTCTATCTGGCCGACCCAGCGGGCATCGATCGGCAGATGCGTCGGGCTACGCTCGACCGGATCGCGAGCCTGAACGCCGCCCGCGGCCAGGCGATCGGCGACCCGGAGATCGCTGCCCGGACGGCCCAGTATGAAATGGCGTTCCGGATGCAGCAGAGCGTGCCGGAGATCACCAGGTTCGCCGATGAGCCGAAGCACGTGCTCGACGCCTACGGCCCAGACGTTCACCGCCCCGGCAGCTACGCCTTCAACTGCCTGCTGGCCCGCCGGCTTTCCGAGCGGGGCGTGCGATTCGTGCAGTGCTTCCACATGGGCTGGGACCACCACGGCGGCCTGCCGGGTGCGATCAAGGGACAGGTGCAGGACACCGATCAGGCCACGGCCGCCCTGCTCGACGACCTGCAGCGGCGCGGGCTGCTCGACGAGACGCTGATCGTGTGGGGAGGCGAGTTTGGGCGAACGATCTACTCGCAGGGCGGGCTCACCGAGACCAACTACGGCCGCGACCATCATCCGCGGTGCTTCACGATGCTCATGGCAGGGGCTGGCGTGAAGCCCGGGCTGACCTGGGGGGCGACCGACGACTATTGCTACAACATCACGACGCCTGACCAGACGGTGCACGTGCACGATCTCAATGCCACGATCCTGCATCTCATGGGCGTCGATCACCTGCGGCTAACCTTCCCCTACCAGGGCCGCGATTTCAGGCTTACGGACGTGCACGGCAATGTCGTGAAGGGGATTCTCTCCTGAGCCCGGCGGCTTGTATTCCAGCGACCAGCTGCCTCAACGGTCGCGACACCTGCGACAAGAAGCCCCGGGCGGGAGCCCGGGGACACCGGGTCGTTGGGCTTTTCCCGGATGAGCGTGGCACGTTGGGCGGTGGTCGAACCCGGAGTCCCCCGGCTTCCGCCGGGGGCTTGTATTCCAGCGACCCGCTGCCTTCGTCGGTCGCTTGACACGGGAATGTACGCACGTATAGTTCCCCATCCAGGGGGTCTGCCGAGTGGCCGGCCGACCCCGCGCCGCGGCGTTCGCGGCGGTTGACCGGTGGCATTTCACTGCCATGGCAAGGGATTCGGGGCGCGGCGATGGAGCGGAATGACGTGCGGGTGGCGGCGGTGTTGCGGGAACTGGCTGATCTCGGCCGCCGGATCGGCGAGCAGGCGGGTGAACTGGCCAGACTGACGACGGAGCGAGACGCCGGCGCGAGCCAAACGCTGTCGCCGCCGACGCCGAGGAAGGCTCCCACGAACCCGCGCGAGCGAACCACACGCACCCCGGGCCGCCCCGCTGAGGCAAAGATCGCTTCGGAGCAGAAGAGGCGTAGCGGCCACCGTTCGCGGCCGACCGTCGTGCCGCATCGCTTGCCGAAGAGTCTGCGGCTCCAGCGTCGTCGTGGCCTCGCCGTCGGGCCTGGACTGGTGAGCGGCATCGTGCACCTGATCGTACTGCTGGGCCTCGCCCTGATGTATGTGTCGGTCGAAGCAGAGCCCGTGCGTGTGGCGATCACGCTGGGGGAGACGGCGGAGTTCAACGAGACGGCGGCGCTGGATGAGACGGCGAAAATCGCTCTTGAGGAGGTCGAATTGCTCGCGAGTGAGAGTGAGGCGCAGCCCGACAATTCGCCGGAATCACTGGCGGAGGCAGTCGCTGCGGAGCCCCTTGCCGACGTCGGGCTGCCGCCATCCGAGGAACTGTTCGCCGATGTGCAGTCTGCCGACGGCACGGGGGTGGCGGACGTGGCGTCGTTCGAGCCCGGAGATTTGCTTGCCGAGGTCGCTGGCGGCAGACTGGGCGAAGCCGGGCAGAAACGCGGCGGGCAGGGGGGCGGCGGGCAGGGAAGTGGTGGGGCGGCCGACGGGGCGGACACGACGTTTTTCGGCCGTGCCGGTCAGGGGCGGAGCGTCTGTTTCATCTGCGACAACTCCAACAGCTATCGCGACGGCAGCTTCCACGCGGTCCTCGACGAACTGGCGCGGGCTGTCGACTCGCTCCGCCCGGAGCAGTCGTTTTTCGTGATCTTTTCGAGCGATGCTGCCTATCCGCTGTTTCATCCGTCCGGTGCGGATGCCCTCCAGCCGGCCACGGTGGAAAACAAGCGGAAGCTGCGGGCATGGCTGGGCACGGTCGAGATGTGCAGCGGGGGCCAGGGCATTCACGATGCCGTG
>JBIIOL010000404.1:0-3859 GCA_044336965.1 Pirellulales bacterium
CGCCCGCCTTCGTGCCGAGTCGGGCCACTTCACCAAAGGCGGCGAGAAATTCCGGCCGGCAGTCGGGATAGCCGCTGTAGTCGATCGCGTTGACGCCCAGCACGATCGCCCCGGCGCCGCGGGTTTTGGCCATGGCGAGGGCCAGGCTGAGGAACACCGTATTCCGCGCCGGCACGTAGGTGACGGGAATGCCGTGGCCGATGTCGGCATCGGAGCGGTCCTTCGGCACGGTCATCGACGGATCGACCAGGGCACTGCCGCCGAAGGCTGCCAGATCGATCGGCAGGACGACGTGATCGCTGATTCCCAGCCACGCGGCAACATGCTTCGCTGCATCGAGTTCGCAGCGGTGTCGTTGGCCGTAGTCGATCGACAGGGCCGAGAGCCTGTAGCCCTTGCTCGTGGCCCAGGCGGCGGCGGTGGCGGAGTCGAGCCCGCCTGAAAGGAGCACGACGGCCGATTTGGCGGCTGTTGCTGCGGTGTCTTTCGGCCGAGCTTTCGGAGCGTCAGGTTTCATGGCACAATTCCGTTCATCATGAGCACACCGCACGTAACAGCCCCGCCGTCACGCGACCACCTCGAAGTCTTTCCCAACCAGAATCCTGGCCGCGACTATCAAATCGAAATCGTCTGCCCGGAGTTCACGTCGGTCTGCCCGAAAACGGGGCAGCCCGATTTCGGCACCCTCACGTTTCGCTACGTGCCGGACGCCTTGATCGTCGAACTCAAGAGCCTCAAATTGTACCTGCAGGCCTTTCGCAACGAAGGCATCTTCTACGAGAATGTCACCAATCGGATCCTCGACGATCTGGTGGCGGTGCTGAAGCCGCGAAGGATGACGCTCGTGGCTCACTTCACTCCCCGTGGCGGGATTTCGTCACGGATCGTGGTGTCGCACCCCTCGGGCGAACACCTTCCGCAGGCAGGGTGAGCCGGCCGCCCGATCGTTCGCAGGCACAGAGCGAAACTTTTGTGACGGGCCGGGGCTGCCCATGCCCCGTCGCCGGACGCTCGCTTCGGCATCCTGCCTTCGCTCGCTCGATGCTGACTGCGCTAGCCAGATCGCCTCCGCTTCGGCATCCTGCCTGCGCTGGTCAGCAACGCCGGCTCTCGGGGCATGGGCAGCCCCTCACGGATGCATTCACCGGCACGCGTTCGTGTCCCCTCCTGCCCCGGTCGCTCGCTTCCAGAGCGGGCCGATTTTTCAGGCAGCGTGCCTGACGACTGCGGCCCCGCTCCCTACCCGGTGCCGAGACGAGGCAGAACGCCTCGTATGGCCGCCGGGCGAATGGAAATGGAGGTCGCGTGGACCCTCAAGCGTTGATGGTGGTGCTCGCCGTGCAGGCTGGCATCGGCGGGTTGATCGGTCGATGGCGGGGACGTCCTGGCTCAGGAGTCGTCTGGGGACTCCTGCTCGGGCCGGTCGGCTGGATCATCACGGCGATGCTCAAGGACATGCGGCCGAAGTGCCCCGACTGTGGCGGTGTCAGGGTCGAAGACGCCCGCAAGTGCAGGTTCTGCGGCACGGTGCTGGCATAAGGACCCCGCCATGCAAAACCAGATTCCTCTGAACAATGTGGCGATCGTGGGGGGCGTCTTCGGCGCCCTCTTATTGGGCATGCTGCTCTTGGAAGTGGTGCAGCCGGCCACGCGCGTAGCCGGTGTGGCTGCCGTTCCTGCGGCAGAACAGCCGCAGCCCCTCAATCCCGCTCCCCAGAATCCGGCTGTCGATATCGAATTGAAGGAGCGGGAAATCAAGAGTGAAATCGATCGTCTACGATTTGAGCTGGATGGCTACCGCAGGGAACTCGACGTAGCGGAGCAGCGTGAACGCGAGAATGATGAGCGATTTAAACGCGCCAGCCTCGAACAGCAGGGCCGGTTGTTGGGCGAGGGCGTGCGACTGGGAAACAAGTCTCTCGAAGCCGGGAGTAAAGTCCGCGACACCGAATTGAAGATCCGGGCAAAGCAGGACGAGTTGCAGGATTTGTACAAGGCGGCGAAGCGGTGAATCGGCATGATGTCACTCGGACTGCGCGATCGAAATGAGTCGTAGTCATTTCGGCTCTTCGCCAAGGGCGGCTGCGACGGCTTGCCGGGCGGACTGCCAGTGCCGCTTGACGGTGCGGGTCGAGCAGCCCAGCATCTCGGCCACCTGTTGCTGTTCGCAGCCGAAGTACCAGACCAGCCGAAAAACTTCTCGCTCATCCGGGGGCAACCCCTCGACCACGTCGTGAAACGCCGTCCAATGATCGAGTTCCGAGCTGTCATCGGCGGCCAAATCGGTCTTCTGAACACGATCGTCACCCCGGATCGAGTTCGTGTCGTGGTTGGCGGCATGGGACCGCGGTCCGGCGTATTTTCTCGCCAGATCGATCAGTTCACGGTGCATCTGCGTGGTGGCGAGGGCGAGCAGATCGCGCGGGGTCGTCGGCTGGACATCTGCGAGGGCCCGGTGCAGACGAACGAGGCCTCCCTGCAGGATGTCGCCCGTGTCGTTCCAGCGACGGACGACCGGAAAGTCGGCCAGCATCCGGCTGGCGATGACGTGAAGCCGGGCCATGCAGACCTCGAGGATGTCCTCGCGAGCACGGGGATCACCGGCAGCCAGACGGGCCAAGCAGCCGGCGATCGCGTCGTTCAGTGCCGTGGCGTCGATGCCGCCCTGAGTCATGCGGTCTGCTTCCTTGGCATGGGCTTCCTTGAGCCGGGAGAGCCGAATCGATCGTGGCGAAACGCGATGATCCACCGTCTGCGGCAGGGCGGCAACCCTGTGCCCCAAACCCGCGGGGGAGGCCGTCCCCTCGGCCTCCGCAACTCCCGCTCCTGGCACTCGGTCTGGGAACCGTCCCTGAAACAGCTACGGTATGAACCGACCACGGGCGAGCGTCCGGATCCTCTGCGGAATGACGTGCAGCGATGACCGATCCCGTTCCTTTCGGCAGCGCACATGAAGATGAGCGGGGGCCGCTCGAGGGAGCCGATGCCGACTTCGGCTTCGGGCGATCCCGCGGGGGGCGTCGGCGCGGAGCAGATCCCTTCGCTGGCAGGATCGTGGGAGACGTGCGGCTGGAACACCTGATCGCCGAGGGCGGCATGGGCCGCGTCTATCTGGGGCGGCAACTGCGGCCCGATCGCCCTGTGGCAGTGAAGGTCGTCAGGCCGGGCATGTTTTCGGCGGGCACGCTGAGGCGATTCGAACAGGAGTCGCAGGTGCTCGCCAGCCTCCACCATCCGGGTATCGCCCAGATCCACTCGTTCGGCACGTTTTCCGCCACGAACGTGGAGACGCCCTACTTCGTGATGGAATACATCGCCGGGGCGAAGACCATCACCGACTTTGCCGATGAGCGTAGCTTGAACACCCGGGAACGCCTGGAACTCTTTCGGAAAGCCTGCGACGCGGTGAGTCACGCCCATTCGCGGGGCATCCTCCACCGCGACTTGAAGCCCGGCAACATCCTCGTGGCCGAAGACGGGCAGCCAAAGATCATCGACTTCGGCGTGGCCCGGCAGCTCGATCGCGACACGATCCTCACCACGGCCCACGAAGACATCAACAGGCTCGTCGGCACCATTCAATACATGGCCCCCGAGCAGTTTCGGGGTGATTCCCGCGAACTTGACGTGCGGGTCGACGTGTATGCGCTGGGCGTGGTGCTGTACGAACTGCTCACAGGCCGCCCTCCCTTCGATCTGCGGCGGGCTGCGCTCGCCGAGGCCGCCCGCGTGGTGCTCGACGAGGAGCCGCAGTCGCTGTCGTCTCGCGATCGTGCCATCGGTCGGGATATCGGAATCATCGCCCACAAATGTCTGCAGAAGAATCCGCAGCACCGTTATGCATCGGCGCACGATCTGG
>JBIIOL010000033.1:0-13081 GCA_044336965.1 Pirellulales bacterium
TCAATCGGCCGCGTGCAGCATCCATCGCCGGGCTGACGATGGCGCTGGCCGGCATCGCCATCGGCATCTTCGGCGCGACGGCGGTCTGGGCGTTGTCGGTGCCTGGGCCGGGCGTGGCTGGAACGACGATCCCCGTGTTTTCAGAGAGCTTCGAAAGTGGTCAGGCCCAAACCCTTCCCGGCCTGCCCCGTGGGCTGACCGATCCCGATGGTGACAGCTGGCGGGGCGACGAGGCGAGGTTCGTCATGTCGATGCAGGCGGTATCGCCTGTCTCGGGAAGTCGGATGCTGCGATTCGAACGAGCGACGCATGCCGGTGAAAATTCGCCGAAGAGTGCCTGGAGCGACATCTACCGGCTCGTCGATGCGCGTCCATACATCCCTCTGGCCGAGGGCCGGCCGGTGACGGCGCGGCTGGCGGCTGACTTTTCGATGGCGGCCGACGCCTGCGGGCCGGATGAAAAATATTCGGCGAGCGTGCGGTTCTACGCCTTCGATCGGGACATCTCCCAGAGTCCGAATCCGCTCCCGCTCGAATGGATCTACGAAAATTCCGTGGCCTCCGGCATGAAGAGGGTGCCGCTTGAATGCGGGCAGCGGGGCTGGCAGCGAGTGACCGTCGATGCGTCGCTGCCTCCCGAAGCGAAGTTCGTGCTGCTGCACGTGTCGGCGGTGCGTGACTATCCCAAGCAGTCGAGCGAGCCGGCGGTCTTCGCCGGGCATTTCGTAGACGACGTCAGCCTCGAACTCTTCGTGGGGGGGCCGCGGTAGTGAAGCACGTGAGCAAGACGTCTGCCACTCGCTCGATCTCTACTCTGTCGCGGCGGGCCATGCTCCGCGGTGTGGGCGCGGCCGTCGCCCTGCCGCTGCTTGAATCGCTCGGCCCGCATGTGGGCGACGGTGTGGCGTCCGAGCCGGTCGCTGCCGGCGGCGGTGCCGCCGTGCCGCCGCGGCGGATGGTCTGCGTGATGGTCAACACCGGCATCATTCCAGAAAACTTTTTCCCCAAGGAGCCGGGCCGTGACTACACAGCGAGCCCCTATCTCGAGCCGTTTGGCGACCTGCGAAACGATTTCACCGTCTTCGGCGGTGTGTCGCATCCAGATGTGACGGGCGGCCATTGCGGCGAGCAGGTGTTTTTAACGGGGGCACGTGAGCCGCGAAGCGTGACCTTCCGCAACTCGATCTCGGTCGACCAGTTCGCCGCTGAGCAACTGGGCAATACCACCCGGTTTCAGTCGCTGGTCTTGGCAGTGGGCGAGCGGCACGACGGTCTCCTCTCCGTGACGAGAGACGGCGTCTTCATCCCCACCGAGCAGCAGCCCTCGGAGGTCTATCGGAGACTCTTCCTGGCCGATACGGCCGAGCAGTCGACCCGCCGGCTGGCGGAGATCGAACGCGGCGCGAGCATCCTCGACTTCGTGCTCGACAAGGCGCGGCCGCTGGCTCAGTCGTTGCCCGCCACCGACCGGCAGCGGCTCGACCAGTATTTCACGAGCGTACGTGAACTGGAGCAACGGTTCGACCATGCCAAGGCATGGCAGGCCCGCCCCAAGCCGGCCGTGGGCGAACCGCAGCCGAAGGATATTCCCGACCGAACGCAGATGGTCGAGCGGATGGAGCTGATGTATGCGATGACCAGGCTCGCGCTTGAGACCGACAGCACCCGGTTCGTCACGCTCTATCTCAATCCTCTCGAGATCACGCCCAAGCTCCCCGGCGTGAGCAACCGCACGCATTCCCTCACACACCACGGCAACGAGCCAGAGAAGCTGGCCGAACTGCGGCGGATCGACGAGGCGGGCCTGGGGGCGCTGGCCGGATTCCTCCAGGGGCTTGCCGACGTGAACGAAGGGAACGGCCGGCTCCTCGACAACTCGATGGTGCTCTTCGGATCGAACATGAGCAACGGCAACGCCCACCTGAATACGAACCTCCCGATCCTGCTTGCCGGAGGCGGCTTCAGGCACGGCCAGCATCTGGCGTTCGACCAGAAAAATAACCTGCCACTCGCGAATGTGTTTGTGTCGATGCTGCAGCGGCTGGGCCTCGAGACTGACGCGTTTTCGTCGAGCACGGGCACGGTCACGGGTCTGGAGATGGTGTAGTGGTGCGTCTGCTGACAGTCGCCATGCTGCTGTTGCCTGCCACGTTTGCGGCGACCGCGCCGGCAGCGGGGGCCACGGTGCCGGTGCCATCGCGGGCGTTCTTCGAGAAGCATTGCGTCTCCTGTCACGATGCCGACACGAAGGAAGGCGGCCTCGACCTCACGGTCCTCACTTTCGACGCGTCAGGAGCCGCATTTCATACCTGGGTTCGCGTGCACGACCGGATTGCCACCGGTGAGATGCCGCCAGCGGGTGAAGACCGACCGGCTGAGGCCGACATCGCGGCCATCACGACCGCGCTCGACCGTTGGCTGATGGCGACGGAAGCAGAGCGGATCGCCGTCGCAGGCCGCGCCCTTTACCGCCGGCTTACGGCGCAGGAATACGAGTCGGCACTCCGTGATCTCCTGGCGATGCCGGATTTATCGATACGGCGGCAGCTCCCTGCGGATGATTTTCGCCACGGTTACGAGAAGTTGGGGGAATCGCTCGACCTGTCGCCCGTTCATGTCGCGGAATACATGGACGCGGCCGAGGCGGCCCTGCGGCAGGCGGTGGCCACGCGGGCCGCGGCCCCGCCGGTCTACCGTAAGCGGGTCTATCCCACGCAGATCACCGAGACGTGGAACTGGCTGGCTCGGGGCGACGCGGTGCTTCTGAAGGACAAGCAGCATGATCCGTATCTGCCGCTGCCCGATCCCGAGCGAAACGCTTTCAACGGGCCGGAACGCGAGGCCAGGGGCAAGATCGTCGACAGCCTCAAGCTGCGGGACTACGAGGGCACGGTGGGCGTGTTCTCCGGACCGGTCGACGGCGACTGGCGGTTTACGCTTCATTTCGCGCCGGTGCATGCTGGCCGCTATCGGGTGCGGCTCTCTGCCTGGAGCTTCCTGTGGAACCAGGGCCGGGTCGAGCCGGCGCCGCGCACGGAAAGCTTCATGCTCTCGCTCTGGCTGCCGGAGCCGGGGCCACGGTATCCGCAGAGTCCTGCACGGACACTCGGCATGTTCGACGCGCCGTCGATCGAGCCGCGGGTGCACGACATCACCCGCTGGATGGAGGCCGACGAGGAACTGCTCTTCGAGGTGGGCACGCTCACCGGCTTCGGCAAGGGGGGTGGCCGCTGGGTTTCGCAGGAGAAGGGGAGCACGTCGGCATACGTCGGCCCCGGCATCGCCATCGACTGGCTGGAGGTGGAGGGACCGCTGCACGAGTCGTGGCCACCCGAGAGCCATCAGCGGCTGTTCGCCGATCTACCGCTCGTGCCTTTCGATGCGAAGACGGGCGGTCGCCCTCCGCACCGCGATCCCGTGAAGCAGATCGTCGGCCATGCCTTTCCCTCGAATCGGGAGCTGACAAAAGACGACACGGCTCCGCCGCTGGTCTCGGTGGCTACGAGCGATCCTGAGGCCGACGCGGCTCGACTGCTCGCCGGCTTCATGCCGCGGGCCTTCCGCCGCGACGTGAAGCCCACGGAGGTGGAGAGCTATGCGGCTTTGGTCACGGCGCGACTGGCCGCCGGTGACTGCTTCGAAGATGCGATGATCCACGCCTACAAGGCGGTGCTCTGCTCCCACGATTTTCTGTTTGTGAACGCGCCGCGGCTGGCCGGCGGCAGCGACGATGGCGACTTCAAGTCGCACCGCCGACTCACACCCGAGGGCCTCGCCACGAGGCTGTCTCTGTGGCTCTGGGACTCGCTGCCCGACGAGCAGCTTCTGGCGGCCGCGCGGAGTGGCGGGCTCGACGAGCCGGCGAAACTCGCCGCAGAGATGGACCGTATGATCGGTGATCCAAAGTTCGACCGCTTCGCGTCGCGGTTTCTCGAGCAGTGGCTCGACCTCCGCAAACTCGACGACACGCAGCCCGACCGCCGCATGTATCCGGAATACCGGCACATCCTCCGCGCGAGCATGGCGGAGGAGTCGCGGGCTTTTTTCAAGGAACTGGTGGCCCGTGATCTCCCCGTGACGAACATCGTCGCCAGCGAGTTTGCCATGCTCAACCGGACGCTGTCGGACCATTACGGCATCCCGGGCGTGGAGGGCTGCGAACTGCGGCGTGTGCCGCTGCCGCCGCACTCGCTCCGCGGCGGGCTCATCACGCAGGCGAGCGTGCTCAAGGTGACGGCCAACGGCACGACCACGTCGCCGGTTCCCCGCGGCGTGTTCTTCATGGAACGGATCCTCGGGGCCACGATCCCGCCGCCACCGGGGAGCGTGAAAGCGATTGATCCCGATACGCGGGGAGCGACGACGATCCGCGAGCAGTTGGCAAAGCATTCGAGCGATGCCTCGTGCGCCGCTTGCCATCGGATGATGGATCCGCCCGGCTTCGCGCTCGAGAGCTTCGACGTGATCGGCGGCCGGCGGGACCGCTATCGCACGTTTGGCGGCGGTGATTCAGCCGGCGTGGAATTCGCCGCGGGCTGGAAGCCTGGCTATCGGCTGGGCAAGCCAGTCGATCCGAGTGGCCAACTGGCCGACGGCCGATCGTTTGCCGACATCGATGGGCTCCGCGGGCTGCTGCTCGCCGACCCCGACGCAATCGCCCGGTCGTTTGTGAAGCAGATCCTCATGTATGCGACCGGCACCGACATCCATTATTCCGACCGCCGCGCGATCGAGCGGATCGTGGCGGCGTCGCGGGAGCACGGACACGGGCTCCGCAGCCTGTTGCACGCGATCGCGACGAGCCGATTGTTTCGCGGCAAGTGATGGTGGCGGGTTTGTGTCTCCCTCTTATGATGGCGATACTATTTGGGTCTTGATAACGCCCGTCGGGGTGTCCCTGCCGTATGAGGAGTTGAATCGCATGAATCGGATATGTGTCTGGGGGTATCTGGTCGCGTTCTTCGGCATGGGCTTCAGCGCGAGCTTGGCAACCGCCGGTGAGGCGACGCCCGACGCGCTCAAGCTCCCCGACGACCTCACGGCCACGCTCTTTGCGGCGGAGCCATTGCTCTCCAGCCCGTCCGACATCGATGTCGATTCGCGCGGCCGAGTCTGGGTGTGCGAGGTGCTCAATTACCGCGGCAAGAAGGAGACCCGGAAAGAGGGCGACCGGATCCTCGTCCTCGAAGACACCGATGGCGACGGCAAGGCCGACAGGCAGACGGTGTTTTATCAGGGCCGCGACGTCGATAGCGCGCTTGGCATCTGCGTAATTGGCGAGGGGCCCGGCCGCAAGGTGATCGTCTCCTGCGCCCCGGATGTCTTTGTGTTTCACGACGACGACGGCGACCTGAAGGCCGACCGCAAGGAGTCGCTCTTCACGAAGACGGGTACGCCGCAGCACGATCACTCCGTGCACGCTTTCACCGTCGGCCCCGATGGCCGCTGGTATTTCAATTTTGGCAACACGGGCAAGGCGGTACACGACAAAGATGGCAACCCGGTGAAGGACCGGTTCGGCAACGTGGTCAACGACTCTGGAAAACCCTTCCGCGAAGGCATGGTGTTTCGTTGCAAGCCCGACGGCACCGATTTCGAGGTGCTTGGCCACAACTTCCGCAACAACTACGAAGTCGCCGTCGATTCGTTCGGCACACTCTGGCAGAGCGACAACGACGACGATGGCAACAAGGGCGTGCGTATCAATTGGGTGATGGAATACGGTAACTACGGCTACAAGGATGAACTCACGGGCGCCGGCTGGAGAACACCGCGGACGAACCTCGAGGCCGACGTCCCGCTGCAGCACTGGCATCAGAACGATCCGGGCGTCGTGCCCAACCTCCTGATGACCGGCGGCGGCTCGCCCTGCGGCATCTGCGTCTACGAGGGAAGCCTCCTGCCGGAGCGGTTTCGCGGGTCGCTCGTGCACTGCGATCCGGGGCCGAATGTGGTGCGGGCCTATCATGTGAAGCCCGCATCGGCTGGCTACACAGCGATGGCAGAAACGGTCATCGATGGCTCGGCCGACCGGTGGTTCCGGCCCAGCGACGTGTGCGTGGCCCCCGATGGGTCGCTGATCGTGGCCGACTGGTACGATCCCGGCGTGGGTGGCCATGGCATGGGCGATACCGAGAAGGGGCGGCTTTATAGGATTGCGCCAAAGGACTCGAAGTGGAGCGTGCCAGGGGCCGATTTTGCGACGGTCGCGGGCTGCGTGGCGGCCCTTGCGAGCCCGAACCTCTGCACTCGCGCGATGGCGCTCGAGCGACTGGCGAAGCAGCCACAGGATGCTGCCGCGGCGCTTGCCAAAGCGTTTGAATCGGCCACCGATCCGAAGCCACGGGCCCGGCTCGCCTGGGCGGCGGGCATGCTGCCGGGCCAGGCCGAGGCCTGGGTCACGCGGCTCGCTGCCGACAAGGACGAGCGCTTCCGGATCATCGCCCTGCGGATGGGCCGGCTCACGAAGGGCGACGTGCTCGGCCTCGTGGAGAAGCTCGTGACCGATCCTTCCGTCGCCGTTCGTCGGGAGTGCGCGATTGCACTGAAGGGCCTTGCTGGCGAGCGGGCCGATCGGGCGTGGGCGGAACTGGCTGCGAAGCACACGGCCGGCGACCGCTGGGAACTCGAAGCCCTCGGCATCGGGGCTGATGGTCTGTGGGACGGCCGGCTCGATGCCTGGCTGGCGAAGACCTCGGGGCCGAAGGACGCGGTGGGGCGGGAGATCGTCTGGCGGAGCCGCGGCAGTAAGTCAGCGGCGATGCAGTGCCTACTGATCGCAGACGCGAACGTCACGACGGTCGAATCGCTCGCACTCCTGCGGGCGCTCGACGTCCAGGATCGCGGGCGCGCGGCCGAGGCTGTTCGCGAGATGGTGAAACACACGTCGCGCGTGCAGATGGGCGCCGAGGAGAAGCTGAGGGTGGTCCTGCCCGAACTCGTGCTGCGGCTCGAGCCTGGCGACGCGGGCGATCAGTCGCTCGCGAAAATGATCTCCGAGGCAACTGGGTACGCGATGGGCACCCAGCAGTTCGTCGACATCGTGCAGCGGTTTGGGCTCAAGGAACGGCACGGTGAGCTCGTGACGCTGGCTTCCGCCGAAGGCACGAGCGAGCAACTCGCGGCGGCTGCAGCCGGTGCGGCAGTCGATGGTGGCGGGGAGGACCGCGTGAAAGCCGTGCTGGGCGGCGCGGATCCTGCCGCAGTCGGCCGTCTGCTGAGCGCGCTCGGCATTCGCGGCTCGGGCAGGACGACCGCACTGCTCAAGGGCATTCTCGCCGATGCGAAAGCCGCGCCAGAACTGAGATCCTCCGCCGTTCGCGGGCTGGCCCGGTCGCAGCAGGGAGCGAAGGACCTGGTCGCAATGGCAAAGGCTGGTGAGCTCTCGGGCGTTCTGCCACAGGTGGCGGCGGTGGCGATCGCGTCGTGCCCTTGGGGCGATATCCGGCAGTCGGCCGCCGACGTGTTGCCGATGCCGAAGGCCAAGGGGGGCGAGAAGCTGCCGCCGGTATCGGAACTTGTGAAGCGCACGGGCAATCCCGCGAATGGCAAGGCCGTGTTCGCTGGTGCGGGCACGTGTGCGAAGTGTCACATCGTCAACGGCGAGGGGAAGTCGGTCGGCCCCAATCTTTCCGGCGTCGGTGCGAAGCTGTCGCGGGAGGCGCTGTATGAATCGGTGCTCGTGCCGTCGGCGGCGATCAGTCACAGCTACGAGACGTATACGGCGATCATGGAAGACGGTCGCAGCGTGACGGGCCTGCTCGTCTCGCAGTCGCCTGACCAGGTCGTGATCCGCGGTGCCGATTCGATCGACGTGATGCTGCCGGCCGGCCAAGTCGAGGAACTCGTGAAGCAGCCGGTGTCGCTGATGCCGGCTGATCTGGCGACGACGCTCTCGGCCGACGAACTCGTCGACGTGGTCGCGTGGATGGAGACGCTCCGCATGACGCAGTGACGCCCCCTCCGTCGCGGTACTTCCGTCGAGAGAAGAACGATGTTCCTGCCGCGCAGCCGCTCCCGATAATCCTCGTTGTGAAACCAGCGAACCCCCGAGGGCTGGTCGTACGCCATCGAGGACTGCCCTTCGCTTAGGTGAGCTTCAAAACGTGTTGTCCGGCTAACGGCAATGAGTTACTCACTGGCGCTTGCGGATACGGTTCACTCCTCAGACCAGAGAGAAATAGCCCGTCTCGCCCCCGCAAAGCCAGGAGGTGAGACGATGCAGTGATCGAGAATGAAACTATCAGGCTCGCGGGTCGGCCTGACAGACTCAATCAATTGTGTCAAGAACTTGAACTACCGGCTAATGTACGCGCCCGTCGTAGGGTTGTAGATATTGCCTGTATTGGGGTTCTGGTAGTAACCATTCCCTATCGGTCGATAGACACCGCTCGGCTTGGAGACGCCGACTCCCGGGATGTAGGTACTGTTAGTCGTCGGGTTATACTGCACTGCGTTACCAAGGACTGGGTTGTAGTTGCCCCCCCTGAACTCTACGTTACGGTTCGTCGTGTAGCTCCCGGTGCTTGGGTTGTAGACATTGCCCGTGTTGGGATTCTGGTAGTAGCCGTTGCCTATAGGGCGGTAGACACCGCTCGGCTTGGAGACACCAACGCCGGGAATATAGGTGCTGTTGGTCGTCGGGTTGTGCTGGATTGAGTTGCCAAGGACTTGGTTGTAGTTTCCTGGACGGAAGGATGTACCGCCATTACCGCCGCCATTATTCCAACCGCCATTATTCCAACCGCCATTACCGCCAGCCGTGCGCGAGGGATATTGTGCGCGTGCCTCACGAACGCCGAGGCAGGAGACGGCGGTAACCGCCGCGCAGAGGAGCAACTTTCGAGTAATTGCCGTTTGGGCAAGTGCCTTTAAGAACATGACAAAACTCCTTGATTGAGCTGGAAAATCGGGCAAAACGTGAAAAATGACGGAAAAGAGAGGCGAGCGGTGTGAGGGCAGCTCTTTTCACAAAATCAACCGGTCACCTATAAAAAGGGCGTCAAGCACCCCAACATCCGGACGCGCATTTGTGGCAAAACGTCATTTCTGCGGCGAAACGCCAGCGATAGAGTGTCCAAAAACACTCCGCACGCTGCCCGTCGCGGGTCGTCTGCCGGCTGACTGGGACGAACCCCCGACTGCCCGCGTCTCCCGCGACGGCTCGTGCCCCGCCGCGGCTCATGTCGCTGCTCCGTCGAGCGGCAAGCATCGAAGCTCTATCCGCTGCGAAACGTGGCCTCGACGCGGGCGCGTTCGCGGTCGATCTGTTCGCCGGTCGCTCCGAGTCGTTCGAGAATCCGCACTGTGAAGGCCAGGGCTACCTCGCCTTCGGCGGAAAAGACATCCTCCGCCCCGGCGCGGTGCAGCTTCGGCAGCTCGCGAACGTATTGCGACCGCGCCAGGATGGTGACCTCGGGATTGAGCTCCTTGGCCTGCCGGACGATCTCCTCGTCCACGTGACTCGAGCCGCTCGTGAGGATCAGGTTGTCAGCACCCTTGATGCCGGCCTCAACCAGCGTCTCTCGTCGCATCGCATCGCCGTAGATCGCCCGGACATCGAAGGCTTTCAGCCGGCGTACGGTGTCGAGATTGAGTTCGATTACGGTCGGCTCGATCTCGTTGTCGAGCAGGAGCTGTGTCACGGTCTGGCCTACCGGGCCGTAGCCGACCACGATCGCCCGATGGCTCGGCGCCGATGCTTCCAGCGGGTCGGCGTCGTCACTGTCCATGCTCGCCCGCCCGCGTCGGACGAGCCATCGCTCGAGAGGCTCGATCAGTCGGTAGACGAGTGGGTTGAGTGTGATCGAAACGATTGCCGCGGCGACGAGTGTGTTGATTGCCGTTTCCGGCAGCACGCCCAACTGCCGGCCGAGCGCCGCGAGAATGAAGGAAAACTCACCAATCTGGGCCAACGACACGGCGACGCTCGTTGCATCCTGTCGCGGATGGCCAAGGAGCATGACAGCTGCCCAGATCGTGAGGGGCTTGGCGAACAACACGATCGCCAGGGTGGCAGCGAGCAGCCAAGGCGATGTGAAGATGGTCGTGGGGTTGAACAGCATGCCGACCGACACGAAAAACAGCACGGCGAAGGCGTCACGCATCGGCAGGGCCTCGGAGGCGGCGCGGAGGCCGAAGTCGCTGCGGCCAACGACTGTGCCGGCGAGGAAGGCCCCCAGTGCCATGGAGACACCAAAGAGCTTGGCGGAGCCAACGGCGATCCCTAAGGCGATCACGAGGACGGCGAGCGTGAAGAGTTCGCGGGAGCGGGTTGCGGCAACGTGTTCCAGCACCCAGGGGATGAAGCGTCCGCCCGCCAGGAAGATGACGGCAACCAGCGCGGCGATCTTGAAAGCCGCGGTGCCGACCGCCACGGCCACGCCCTGCAGGCCCGGCTGCTGCCCGCCCAGGATGGCCGGGAGCGCGACCAATGCGGCGACCGTGAGCAGGTCCTCCACCACCACCCATCCCACGGCGATGTGCCCGGCACGGGTGTGGAGGTCGCGGTTGTCGGAAAGCACGCGGATGAGTACGACCGTGCTGGCGACGGAGATCGCGCTGCCAAACACGACGCCGGCGGCCCAGTCGTATCCGTGGAGATGCGCCGCGGCCATGCCGAGCAGCGTGGCGACGCTGCTGGCCACAAGCGCGCCAGGGATCGCCACGCGGCGCACTGCCAAGAGTTCGCGGATGTGGAAGTTCAGCCCCACTCCGAAGAGCAGCAGGATGACGCCCACCTCGGCGAGTTCCCGGGCGATTGAGATGTCGGCAGCGAAGCCGGGCGTGTGCGGGCCGACGGCTATGCCGGCGAGCAGGTAGCCGACGATGGGCGACAGCCGCAGTTGCTGTGTGATAAACCCGAGCACAAGCGCCGCGGTCAGGCCGCCGGTGAGCGTGAGAATAAGGTCGACTTCATGCACGGACGCGTCTCGTGGGCGGGGCTCGACCTGGGAGCATGGGGATGTGTGAACGGGGATTATGCGAGCAGCATGGTGTGCTGAACAGGCCGGGGCCATCTCTCGCGAGTGTCTATCTGGCTCGTTCGGTGACTTTGTCGAGAGTGCCCCATCATTGCGGAGACGTGCATACGATGTCGCGGCCGGTCTACCTGACCGGCAAGTCATGTTTCCGCGGGCAGGGCATGCGGCGGAGGAGCTACGGGGCAGAATGCCGTTCCACTATCGAAACGGCGGGAAACCATGCTCAATCGCAGTGCCGTGGTGATCGGTCACGAATCGGCGTTTTATGGCTGGCTGAAAACAACCGGGATTAGTGACGAGACCATTGATGAACGAAAAGTGATTGCCGACCGAGCCGTGTATCTCATCCCCGCCTGCCATTTTCCCGAGGAGGTCGAGGAGGTCGTCGAGGACATCTTCGAAGAGATCTTTCGCCGTGAGCTGAAGGCGTGGCAGCCTGACGACACGAACTGGCCCGACACCGCCGACTTCCAACTGTTCACGAGGTGGTTCACGGTCGACGGCCTCTCGGTGGTCGAGGACGTGGGGCGAGGAGCGATTGCTGACGAGGCCTGACCGCGATCATGAAAAGCGATTACACTGGACCTTACTCGGGCCCGTAGCTCAGCGGTTAGAGCAGGGGACTCATAATCCCTTGGTCGTGTGTTCGAATCACACCGGGCCTAGTTGTTTTTGATGATTTGTGGGTGGGTGGTGCCACTGCTGGGTAGAATATCGAGCATCGTTCTGAATGGTGCCATGATCTGGAGTCCCGCCCCTATGGCAACAGTCTCATACCCGCACATCGACATTTCTCCCGCCGGTGTGCCGTTTGTCGAAGGCACCCGCACGAAAGTCATAGAGATCGCTCTCGACCGTCTTGCCCATCACTGGGATGCGGAGGAAATCCAGCGACAACACCCCCATCTGACACTGAGTCAGATTTATGCGGCCCTCACGTATTACCACGACCACCAAGAAGCTTTCGACGCCGACATTCGTGAGCAACTCAGCGACGTGGACAGGCTTGCCGCCCAGCAGGGTTCCTCTACGATTCGAGCGAAACTCCAAGGCACTCGGCGGCTGTGAGCGTCGCCTTCTATCTGGACCACCATGTGCCGGTGGCTATAGCTGTTGGCTTACGGCAACGGCAGATCGACGTACTTACGGCGCAAGAGGACGGACGAGCCGACTGGGATGATGACCGGCTTTTGGAAAGGGCCTTTGAGCTTGGCCGCGTCGTGTTCACACAAGATCGGGATTTTCTCGTATTGGCTGCCGACTGGCAGCGTCAGCATCGAGACTTTGCCGGAATGGTCTATAGTCACCAGTTGCGGGTCACCGTCGGGGGTGCGGTCCACGATCTGGCACTCATAGCCACGCTGATCTCGCCCGATGACATGCGGAATCGGGTGGAGTTTCTCCCGCTGTGATCCTGGGGGGCAACACCTCCGGCTCCAAGCAGCCGGCGGACTCCTCGCGGATCCGCACGGGATCATGGCTATCGCGAGGAGCCCTCAGAGCATTCGATCGTAGTCGGCGTGTGTGCCAATCCATGTCCACACAAGTCGGTGGTCGTCGAATCGCCCGAGTGCGCGGTGATGGGCCCCAACTCGTACTGACCAGAGATCGTCGCCAACCTTTTTGAAGTGCAGGGACGGATGAAACGGGTCCTGCTGCCACACCTTATAAGACTTTGCCGACAGGCGACGCACATCGCGAGACAGACGTCGATAGAGTCGCCAGAAGTCGCGAGAGGCGACGCTGGGAATCCTCACGGCGCCCCCTCACTGCGGTCATCCTCCAGCACCGTCTCGAGCGGCACGCATATGCCTGCGGCAACATCAGCCCTCGCCTGTTCCATGAGTTGGTCGAGGCGGCCGCTCGCCGCATCGGCCTTCATCTGCCGATCCCAGTCGTCGTCAACGGTAGGATGCAGCATAGCCATAAGTTCGCAGTATTCTCGCGGACTCAGGGATTCGATGGCAGCCTTTATTTCGGTAACGGTCGTCATGGTTCCAGCCTACCACCCTGCGCCTAGGCCAACAATTCAAATCCCTGGCTCGTCTCTCCGTAGATCAGGTCGACCCCAGGTTGGGAAAAAGAGCACGGCAGCGATG
>JBIIOL010000405.1:0-3854 GCA_044336965.1 Pirellulales bacterium
TGGGCACCGTGGGCGTTTCTCTCGGTGGCCGTCTTCTGCTGGGGCCTGCCTGCGGTGAAAGCCACGCTCGAAGGCCGCCTCCCTCACGCGCATACGAGCCCCCGGCGCGAGCCGGGGGATGCCTTGCCCGAGATCGCCGCCGCGACCACACCGCCCGTGGCTGGCATAGCCCTCCTCCCGAAGAGCATCGTGGCACCAGAACTCCCCGTGCCCAGGCTCGACGGCCGCATCGCAAAAATTCCGCCGGCCACGCGGGAGCCACTTGAAATCGAGCGGGCCGTCTACCGGTTGAACTGGCTCTCAGCGGCGGGCACAGGGATTCTTGTCGCCGCACTGTTCGCAGTGCCATGGCTCGGCATCTCCTGGCGACGGGCGGCCGTGATCTGGTGGGAATCGCTGCGGCGGCTCTCGCTTTCGCTCCTGACCATCGCGGCGATGCTGGCGCTGGCATTTGTGACCCGGTATTCCGGTACCGATGTCACACTCGGATTGGCCCTCACCCGGTCGGGCTGGCTCTATCCCGTCTTCTCGGCGCTACTGGGCTGGCTGGGCGTCGCGCTGACAGGGTCCGACACCTCCAGCAATGCGATGTTCGGCAGCCTGCAACGCGTGACCGCGGAGCAGTTGGGCTTGAACCCGCTGCTCATCTGTACTGCCAACAGCACTGGCGGCGTGATGGGGAAGATGATCGACGCGCAGAGCATCGTCGTATCGGCGACCGCGACGGGCGTGCACCGCCAGGAAGGCGCGATCCTGCGGCGGGTGTTTCCGCACAGCCTGGCGCTCGCGATCCTCATGGGTCTGCTCGTCTGGCTGCAGTCGGGCCCACTGGCGTGGATGGTGCCGTAGTGCGACAAAAAAACCGCAGCCGGAGAGGATGCCCCTCCGGCTGCGGCGCGTGCTGCAATCTGCTTTCCCGCACGGCGGGAAGGAGCGGCTGGCGATCCGATTACGGCTGCTCGCCGGTCGGCTCAGAACCGCCACGGGTGTGCAGGTTCCTCATCAGGTTGGCATCGATTTCCGGAGTTACCTGACCGACGTGGCCGTCGGCGTAGGTGAACAGCGTGATGCCAGCCTGGTGGTTGCTCGACTCGCCGTAATCGGTCGAGCCTCCGCTTCCGCCGAGATTGTCGTAGCTTCCAACGGTAGCCTGATTATCGAGAATGGCGAGCGTTCCGCCCGTCACGCCGGTGGTGGCAGCCGTCAGGTTGGCATTGCCCTTCACGGCAAGAAGCCACGCATTCTGCCCATCGATCCAAGCAGCCCTCGTGACCTCCCGCGACTCACCGACCATGAACGTCTTCGACGTGCCATCGGTGATCTGGGCCAACGTGAGGCCCGTGTAAGGGGCAGCCGTCTCAGAGCCATACTTCTCGACCGTGATCACACCCCCCAGATTGGAAGCGGTGTAGGGCGTCCTCGCCGCAGACGCACCAGCAGCCGCGATGCCCTTGTAGTTCGTCACACCGCAGAGCGTCAGGCTGTTGCCGGTCGCGCTCGACTTGTCGCCGGCGAACGACGGGCAGACCAGTTGCGGCAACGACGTCCTCGCCTGCGTCACATTGACCGTGCTCGAGAACCCGCTGCTCAGACGGGCCGAGTTGCTCGAGATCTGCGTGTAGAGGTTCGTCTCCTCCAGGAACGGCAGGATCGCGACGAGCCAGCTGTAACCGCCAGCCTGATTGCCGCTGCTCGAACCGATACCGCTGATCGCGGCCGGCAGACGCTTGCGGGCACTCTCGAAGTTCAGCACGCCCAGGCCGAGCTGCTTCATGTTGTTGGTGCAGGCGCTGCGACGAGCAGCTTCACGAGCCGACTGGACAGCCGGCAAGAGCAGGCCAACCAGCGTGCCGATGATCGCAATGACCACCAGCAGTTCGACGAGGGTGAACCCCCCCCGATTCTTGGAAATTGTCATGAGAATCCTCCGCCCATTTGGGCATGAAAGACAAAGAAATGATTGAAATAACCGATCAGCAGAACACCCTCAAAAGGTCACCCGAAAGCCGTCATTGGAGGCCCGGAACCGGCCAGAAATGGCTCTGTCAGAAAGAGCTCTGTGGACAACGCATTCCCGCCCGCTGCCGAGACGAAACCTTACGGATTCGTCACCTTACGGTTTTTTAATGATTCCTGCGGACCGCGTCAATTCCCAGGTAATCGTGCCGTCTGCATCCGGCTGGCGACCCAGCACGATCGCCGCCACCGCCCAGGCGTCGGCCGCGGCACAGCTCGCCGCCCGCACGGTTGCCGAGCGGCCGGACGTCGACGACCCCACCGGCCGTCCCCTCCGGGGATCGATTGGGGAGCGGCCAGGGCGGCAGGTCGATGTCGCTAGTGCCACGCCGTCGCCGAGATCGATCTCCCGCGACTTTCCATCACCAGCCTCGGCGGCCCGCAGCCGGACCCGCCACAGGCGGCCCTCAGAGGGCTGCCCCCATGCCCGCACCTCGCCGCCGAGCTCGACGAGATGGGCCGCTGAGCCGAGTTCCAGGAGCCGCTCTCCGATGCAGTCGACCGCGTAGCCAGGGCCAATGCCACTCACATCGATCTCAACGCCGCCACGGGTTTTTCGCAGGGCCGGGCCGTCCGCTGCGGTCGGAGGCCGCGTTTCAAGCAATCGCATTCCCACACATGCACGGGCTTCCGCGATCGCGGCGTCGGATGGCTCGAGGGCCCCTCCGCTCCACAGTCGCACGAGCGGACTGACGGTGATGTCGAAGGCACCGTCCGACTGCTTGTGGATTTCGCGGGCCGTTTCCACGAGCGTCAGGAGTTCCGCCGACACCGTCACCCATTCATTCGCGGCCGCCCGGTTGAAGCGACTGGCGTCGGAATCATTCCGCCACGTGCTCGCCGCCCGGTCGATCCGCGCGAGCACCGCCTCCACGTCGCGATGCACCTCGCCGCTGGTCATGCCTGGAATGTCGGCCGCAAGCGTCACCCGGTAGGTCGTGCCCATCGCCGGCCCGGCGAGCGTGGGCAACTCCGCAGCCGCCACCCAAAAAGGTGCCAGCCACCAAATTTGGGCAATCTGGCAAATGACCCAGATTTGGTGGCTGGCACCATTTTTCATGCTGGCCACCAGTGCGCGGCTGCAGCGACGGCAAGACACCCGAGCAGCAAGCCATCCCGCCACGAAACTCGGTCGGCCCGCCGGTGCAGCCGCAGGTGATCGAGGAGCGCACCGGTCGGACAGCCATGCCGGCAGTAGGCCATCGGATAGAGGCTGCTCGCGATCAGGCTCACTGCGAAGATGACGATCGCCGCGACCCCCGCCACCGCCGGCAGATAGGCATCGAAGGGCTCCAGATCGACGAGGCTCAGCGGCCAGTGAAGGACCGCCGCCAGGATCGCTACCGCCAGCAACACCCACGGCAACGCGACGAGCACCGGCTTCAGCCGCTCAGGGAAGCTCCGCTTCGGCTTCACGAACCGCACGAGCAGCTGTTGCGCCGCACCGTGCGCACACAGATGCGAGCAGTAGACGTTCCGACGCGTCGTGATCGGCAGCACGATGGCTGCCAGCGTGAGCGCCATGAGCACGACCGCACCGCGAGCCACGCCCGCCTGTGCCCAGCCCCACACTTGAGCCTGCGACAGCAGGGCCCCGGCGCCGAAGCCGAGGTAGGCGAGCACCACAATCGGTAGGGCCAGCCGGCCGAACCACGTGCCGCGAAGCCTTGTGAACGCGGTGACGATTCCCGCCGCGATGACGCCGAGGGCACCCCATTGGGGGCCATCGATACTCCGCATGAACGCGGCAAAGGATGCAGCGACTGAGGCCTTTCCCGGCATGGCTGCCCGCTGCTCGACGTGCTGCCGCATGGCACGAACGATCCCCTTTGCCACCG
>JBIIOL010000406.1:0-3853 GCA_044336965.1 Pirellulales bacterium
AGAACTGGTAGTTGATATTGAGAAATCGCTGCTGGCTGGGCCGGAGATAGTCGAGGGCGTAGCGGCGCATGGCCCTCATTTCGTTGCGATCCAGCGGCTTGTAGCCGGAGCCGTTGGCGTCGTAGCGGAAGGGCCGGCCGCTGTCTTCGATCATCACGCCCGATTTCCGGTAGACGCCCATGAACTGCGGTTCGCTCGTATAGCCTTCGCCGGCCCGCAGGATGAGACCAGGCTCGAAAGCAAGCGTCACCGCCTCCCGCCTCAGGTCGGCCGTGAAGAAGGGGTTTTCGATGCCGGTGAAGAGGCCGCCTCGGTCGTGCCGGAGAAACTCGACCGTCGGCGCCGCGATAAAGGTGACGTAGTGCAGGGCCTCGCGGGCCGGCGTCTCGAAGGCTGTGGTGCCGAACACCACCCGGTTCAGCCGCATTGGACCGCCATTCGACATCACGAGATGGCGGCGGAAGAATGCATCGTCATCGCCGAGCACGTAGACAAGACTGACAGTGACGGCCGGTTTGCCGTCAGTTCCTGAAAAGTCATAGCGGAATTCAGCACGACGGCCATCGACGGCGGTGTGCACGGGGGGCGTATCGCGGGTGCAGAAGGTGCCGACGTCGGTGTCGACCCCGTAAGCCTCGTCGGCCGCTGGATTCGCGATCGATGTGATCGTTCCCCGGTCGGTGAGCCGCACTCGAATGTGGGGGTTGTCCAGGTCGCAAGCCGCCGCCATCGCCGCGAGCGGCGCCACCAGGGCCAGGATCACAACGGTCAGCCAGGGACTTTCTGGGCCGCGACGAATCACGCAAACACCTCTTCCAGCGACTTCCGCATCGTGGCGACCATGTCGGCCGTGGCGGGAGACGTGACGTCGCTGCCGCTCCAGTAGCCGACACCGAGCACCCCCTGCCCCACGAGCATGCCGAGGCCGTCGAGCGTCGTACAGCCGGCTGCTCTGGCCTCGGTCAGAAACCGTGTCTGCGGAGGGTTTGGGATCACATCGGCGACGATCAGTCCGGGCCGCAGCGTCTTCGCGTCGATCGGCACGCGGGCGGTGGCGTCGCCCAGCCCGATGCTCGTGCAGTTGACGAGCACGTCGATATCGGCTGGGATCGCCACGTCGCCAGTCCAGGGACTTGCACTTACATCGATCGGCTTCGCCGCCCGCACGAGCTTCGCCAAGTCGTCACCGCGGTCGGCAGACCGGTTGACGATCGAGAGCCGCGTGGCACCGGCAAGCACGAGCTCGACGGCGATCGCCCGGGCGGCGCCGCCCGCGCCCAGCAGCATCACGCGGGCACCCCGCGGGTCGCGGACCGGCACGAGCGACGAAAGAAATCCCTTCCCGTCGGTGTTTTCGCCGATGAGCGTGTCGCCGCGGCGGACGACACAATTGACGGCATTGATGAGCCTCGCGCTCTCTCCGAGGCCATCGAGGTGCTCGATCACCGCCACCTTGTGCGGCATCGACAGATTAAAGCCCTTCCATCCCATCGCGCGGGCACCGGCGACCGCGGCGGCGAGGCCGTCGGGCTGGACCTCCGCGTTGATGTATCGCCAGTTGAGTCCCAGGCGATGGTAGGCGGCCTCGAGCATGACGACCGTGGGGTTGTCGTCGCAGGGGGTTGAGAAGCAGCCGGTGAGTTCGGACCTGAAGTCGGAGGCCATGGGCTGGAAATCCTCGAGATGGGTTATGGAGATTGTGAAAACGTCAGAAGAGAATCTTCTTCATGACGTTGCCATGCACGTCGGTGAGCCGCATGTCGCGGCCGCCGTGGCGAAACGTGAGGTCTTCGTGGTCGACGCCGAGTTGGTGGAGCACGGTGGCCCAGAGGTCGTAGATCGTCGCCACGTCGTCGATCGCGCGGTAGCCGAACTCGTCGGTGCTCCCGAGCACCGTGCCCCCCTTTACTCCGCCGCCGGCCATCCAGATCGAGAACCCCATCGGGTTGTGGTCGCGGCCGTTGCTCCCCTGGGAGAAAGGCGTGCGGCCAAACTCGCCGGCCCAGACCACGAGCGTGTCGTCGAGCAGGCCACGCTCGTCCAAGTCGGCGAGGAGTGCCGCGATCGGCTGGTCGACCTGCCGGGCCATCGCCTCGTGTCCCTTTCTCACCTCGCCGTGCTGGTCCCAGGGATTGGCGCCGTTGCCGCCGCCGATGTTGTAGGCCAGGCAGGAAAGCTCCACGAACCGCACACCCCGTTCCACGAGCCGACGGGCGAGCAGGCACTGCCGGGCGTAGGCCGCTTGCTTCGGGTCTTGCGCGTCGAGGCCGTAGAGCTGTTTCGTGGCCTCGGTTTCGCCCGACAGGTCGGTGAGGGCGGGCACGGCGGCCTGCATGTGGAAGGCGGTTTCATGGTTGCGGATCGCCGCCTCGATCGCGTCGGCCGCGGCTGCCTCGGCACCGAAGCCGCGGTTGAGCGTTGCCAGGTAGTCGAGCCTGCTCCGCTGATGGTCGGCCGGCTCCCAGGGGCGGATATTGCGAAGGGCTGGGTCGGCATCGCAGGCGAGCATCGATCCTTGAGTGTCGCTCGGCAGAAAGCCGTTGCCGAAGCAGGCGACGCCTCCATGGGGCACACCCGCGTCGCCGCTTTTTAAGACGACGTAGCCCGGCAGTTCGTCGCACTCGCGACCGAGTCCGTAGACGGCCCAGGCACCGGCGCTCGGGAACCCGAGAAATGGAAAGCCTGTGTGCATGAACAGGTTGCCCTGCGCATGCTCGCTAAACTTCGCCGTCATCGACCGCACCACGGCGAGCTTGTCGGCATGCTTCGCCATCTCGGGAAACAGTTCACTGATCTCGGTGCCGCACTCGCCACGCGGGCGAAACTCCCATTGGGCCGGCATGATCAGGCCGTTGTTGTTGAACTGCGTGCGTTCGATCGGTCCGGGCAGCGGCTTTCCGGCGTGCGCGACAAGCGCTGGCTTCGGGTCGAACGAGTCGACGTGCGAAACGCCGCCGCTCATGAACAGGAAGATCACCCGCTTCGCTCGTGGCTGCGTCGCCGTGGCCACGCTCGCTGTGGCCGTCTGCCGGCCGAGGATGCCCGCGAGGGCCGCCAGGCCGAAGCCGGTCGACGATCGGGCGAGAAACTGCCGCCTCGAGGCGAGCTGCGGCAGAAGGCCGAGCTCCCGGACAGGACAATCAGTCGACATGGATGAACTCCTCGGTGTTGAAGAGGGCATGCACGACGTCGGCCCAGAGGGGGGCGTGAGCTGTGACGCTCTCGGCGCCGATGCCGTGCTGCTTCGCGAGTTCGTCGATCCACGCGAGCGATGCCGTTCGCTCGGCCACCGTCGGCTCGCGGCCGAGCATCTCGACGAAGAGCCGCCCGACCCGCTGGTCGGTGGGCAGGTCGTGGCACTCCACCACGAGCCCCTCGGCCCGCTTCACGGCAAGGTCCCTCACAAACGGGCTGTTCATCAGCACGAGCGCCTGCGCCGGCACGTGCGATTCGTCACGGCGGCCCTGCGTTGATTGTGTGCTGGGCGGATCGAACGCAGACAGAAACGGATCGGGCTGGTTGCGGATAACGCCGATGTAGAGGGCCCGCCGTGACGTGCCGCCGGGATCACTCGGGCCGAATGGCCTGCGGTCGAGCCGGCCTGATACGGCCATGAGGGCATCGCGGATCGATTCGCCTTCCAGCCGTCGGAGCCGGGCGTGGGAAAAAAGCATGTTCGTCGGATCGAGGCGGCGGGCCGACTCGGAGGGCTGCACGGCGAGTCGGAAGGCTCGCGACGTGGCGAGCAGCCGCACGAGCGACTTGAGTGACCACGACCTTGCCGATGGTCCCGGCAGGTCGGTGGTCGTCGGCGCGACGAACTGCGATGCCAGGAAGTCGAGCAACTCTGGAT
>JBIIOL010000051.1:0-11591 GCA_044336965.1 Pirellulales bacterium
CGGCATCGATTGCGGCGGCCGCCGGGCCGCCCGGCACGTCCACGCACCGCTGCCGGTAGGTGTGGCTCGTGCAGATCAGCCGGTGCATCGCTTTCTGCGACCAGC
The DNA here is from genome assembly GCA_044336965.1 of Pirellulales bacterium. Taxonomy (GTDB): domain Bacteria; phylum Planctomycetota; class Planctomycetia; order Pirellulales; family UBA1268; genus CAMCQY01. The sequence continues at coordinate 106 of JBIIOL010000051.1, forward strand.
CGTGGTCGATCAGATCGGCGGCCAGCCAGTCGAGCAATTCGGAATGCGACGGCTTCCCACCGCCGAGTCCGAAATCGCTCGGCGTGTCGACGAGTCCAACGCCGAAGTGGTGGTGCCAGAGCCGGTTGACGAGCACGCGGGGCGTGAGCGGGTTTGCCGGCGCCGTGATCCAGTCGGCGAGGGCCTTGCGGCGATCACCATCGGACACGGCCTCGTCACCAAACGCCGCCCTCAGTCCCGCCACCGCGGAGATGGTGCCGGGCGCGACCTCGTCTCCCGTGGTCTCGGGATTGCCACGGATGTTGACCTTCACCGTCGGGGGCGGGCCTGCGACCGGTCCGAAGACCTTGTCAGGCTCCTTGAGCGACTTGAGTTCTGCCTCGAGTTTCTCGAGTCTGCCGGTCGCCTCGGCGAGCGCCGCCTGTCGATCCGGCGGCAGGGCGGCTGGATCGCCTTCGATCCGGGCGTCGCCGAAGAAGATCTGGTCCATGCCGATGCTGTTGCCGGCGTCGGTGGCCACGAGCGTGAGAAACCGCGCTGTCGGCGGCAGTGGAATGTCGAGCGGGATGCCGCCATCGTCGAAGCCGATCCGCCCCTGGGCCGCTGGCTCGCCGTCGATGAACACGAAGAAGTCGGCGCCGGCCTCGGCCGTCCGGCCGCCGTAGCCGACGACGCCGCGGAACCGTGGATTCACGAGCCGCGCCTGTTTGGCGATCTCGGCGAGGTCGAACGTGATCCCCGCATTGGCATGCAGGCCGAGGATCGTGTGCGAGTCCTTCGCATAATCGACCTCACCAAGCTTCGTGGAGACAAGCTTCGTGGAGAACTGCTGATTCACCGGTCCGTTGCGGATCACATCCCAGGCCGCGACGCTCGTCTCCGGGATGCCCTTTACGACGAGGCCGGTCGTGCTCACCGGCACGTCGCCAGGGCCGTTTGGGATGAAGACCGCGTTGACCAGCGGCGTCGGTCCGGGCGACAGCTTGTTGACCTTGATGTCGCCAAGGAAGCCCTCAGCCTTTGCATCGCGGGCTTTGCCGCTGCGTGGGTCGATCCCGAATCCCTTTTTTCCGGTGCCGCGGCCGTCGCCGCCGCCGACGATGTCGGCCAGATCGATCGGCTTGCCTGCCAGCGTGTAGACGTCGACCCGCGCCTTGGTGATTCCGGCGGTGATGTCGGCCTTCGCCTGTGCGTACCGTCGGTCGGCCGCGGCGCTCGTGCCGCGATCCTGCCGTTTCACACCTGCGAAGACGGCCGTGAGGGCGTAATACTCCCGCTGCAGAATCGGGTCGAGCTTGTGGTCGTGGCAGCGGGCGCAGTTGATCGTCACGCCACAGCAGCTGGTCATCACCTGCGTGATCATGTCGTCGAGGTCGTCGGCGCGAGCCTGCCGCCGGAGCACGTCGCTCTTGGTCTCGACTTGGCCGACGAAGTCCCACGGGCCGGCGGCTAGGAATCCGGTGGCGATCACCCCGTCGGCATCGTCAGGCGCGACCACGTCGCCCGCGATCTGCCTGCGAATAAACTCGTCGTAGGGGAGGTCGGCATTGAGGGCCTTGATCACCCAGTCGCGATACCGCCAGGCATTGGGCCTGAGCTGATCGCGTTCGAAGCCGTGGGTGTCGGCGTAGTGGGCGATGTCGAGCCAGTGGCGGGCCCAGCGCTCGCCGTAGTGGGGCGAGGCGAGCAGGCGGTCGACGAGTTTTTCGTAGGCATCGGGGGAATCATCGGCGACGAACGCAGCCACATCCTCGGGCGTGGGCGGCAGGCCGAGGAGGTCGAACGACAGCCGGCGAATGAGCGTGCGGCGATCGGCCTCCGGGGCCGGAGCCAGCTTTCTCTCGGCGAGCTTGGACTGGATGAAGCGGTCAATGTCGTTGCGGGCCGGCCAGCTCCCTTCCGAAGGTGGCAACTGGCAGGCGGGCGGCACGGTGGGCCGGGCCACCGGCTGCCAGGCCCAGTGGTCGAGCCGGGGATCGCGGTCGCCTTCGCGGGCCAGCCGGTCGGCATCAGACTCGGGCCAGACAGCGCCCGAGTCGATCCATCGTTGGAGGAGCGCGATCTCGGCGGTGGAGAGCCGATCGCCATCGGGCGGCATCTGCTTCTTCTCGTCGGTGCTCGTGATCCGGCGGATCAGTTCACTGTCGCCGCTCTTGCCGGGAATGATCACCAGCCCAAAGTCGCCCCCCCTCAGTGCACGGTGCTTCACGTCGAGCCGCAGGTGACTCTCCTGCGTGTCGGGGCCGTGGCAGTCGCCGCAGCGGCCGACGAGCAGTGGCCGAATCTGCCGCTCAAAGTCGATGGCGGCAGGAGCATCGGCTACGGGAGAGGCCGCCTGCTGCTCGCCTGCCACCGGCAACGAGAACCCGCTGGCAACGATCAGGCAGGCAGCGAAGCAACCACTCTGCCACAGGCGACTTGATGCCATAAATACCTCGGCATGCCTTTCAACCGCGTTCTGTGGCACGCATCGAGCGTGCACGTCCCACCATCATAATTGAAAAAACGTTATGGAACTCCTCGAATGTTTTACGTTTTTCGCGGCTGTTTGCGGCTCAAGGGAGACACTCTTGCAGCATTTCTGGAAACGGGTTCACACGCCGCCCACTCACACACGAGAGAAGGTGGACTGGTCAGCGGTCGATGGCAGTGATCCGCAGGTCAATCGTGGAGTCGCCCGGATTATTCACGTCGCACGTGCCGCCATCGACCTCGACGGCATAGTGGATGATCAGCTTCGTGCCGAACGTGTTCAGAAAGACGAGATCCTTCGACTCGCTGTCGCCCCGCAGGCGGACCATCAGCCCGCCCGATTGCTTCTTCCAGCCGGCATAGGGACCGAGCGATCCGCCCAGCACCCGGACAGGAATCGTAGAATTCCCCGAGTCACCGTAGGTGTGCCGCAGGTTCTCGAGCCACCGGAGGCCGCCGTAAGGCGGTGCACTGGATCGACGTGCCACCATGGGAAGATCCGGACCGGCCGCACCCGGGCCTCGGCCAGCACCGCCCGGAGCATCTGTTCGCCGGCCGACGGCGGGTCGGCAGCACGTGCGGCGTCAGCAGACAACAGGACCGCGACGAGCGACAGGATGAGGAAGACGCGGCATGCGCGGGCGTGGTTCATGGGTGCGGCAGCCTTTGGCAGAAAGAGGGGAGAGCCCCTCCTCTCATTGAAGTTAGGCGACACTCGAAAAATCCACGCGAGCCCCGCTTTGCCGCGAAAAAGGTGGCTGCCACCTTTTTGTCTGGCTTGACCGCCACCAGGCAACTGGTATTCTGTTCAGTATGCACTCGCGACCCGCGGTGTCGTTGCCCCCCAGCTCCCCGGTGCCAATTGCCCGTTGTCCGGTTGCACGTTTCGTTGGACCGGCCGCGTGTGTCGTTGAGGAGGTTATCTGATGTCTCTGGTTGTGTCCGCCGAAACCCGCACCGTGCTCGAAAACGTCCGCTGGGAGACGTTTTTGCAACTGGCCGACGGCCGCAGCGGAAGCGTGCCGCGAATGACCTACGACCAAGGAGTGCTCGAGCTCATGACACCCCGCCGCCAGCACGAACGGATCGGCTGCCTCATCGGCCGGATGGTCGAAGCCTTCTCGGAAGTGCGCGGCATCGAAATCCTCAGCTGCGCCTCGACGACGTTCAAGCGGTGGGACCTTGACCGGGCGTTCGAGCCCGACGAGTCGTACTATATTGCCCACGCCGATGAAATCCGACCGAAGGACGAGGTCGATCTCGTTGTCGATCCGCCGCCTGATCTGGTGATCGAGGTCGAGATCACGAAGTCGGCGATCGCCAAGCTGAAGCTTTTCGCCGCGATGGGCGTGCCGGAGGTCTGGCGGCATGACGGCGACCGCCTCGCCATGCTGGCGATCGGCGACGGCGGCTACAGGCCGATCGAGTCGAGTATCGGCCTGCCAGGCCTGACGGCTGCGAGGATCGACGCATTTCTCGCCCGACGTTTCGAACGTGGCGAGACCGCCCTGATCACGGAATTTCGCGAGACTGTGGCCGCAGGGCTCGACACATGACCTTGTGATCAGCATCACGCATCATCGCTGCGAAAGCAATTTTTGAAGCAGATCGCCGACCCCGACGGAGACCGCCATCTGCTGCATGTATTCCGTGTCGAGCCGTGGCCCGTGCAAGTCCACGAGCCGGCTCACATCCCCCCACTGCCGTTCCGATGTCTCGTCGGTAAGCCGAAACCACTCCAGCTTGCTGACGATCGAATCCTCGGCGGTGGCCACTGGCACGTTGACCGAACGACCGACACCGATGGTTTCCACCGCCGCCCGCTGCATCGCCCGAACGTCGAAACGACGCCCGCGACTCACGAATACGTCGACTTTGTACGCCGTGGGCATGTGGATCAAATGAAAACAGGAACGACGTTGCACCGCATCACGGACAGCCGCTGCACTGACGTAGAAATCGGTGCCGAACGTTCCCACGAAGGCATCGACGAGCTCGGGCGACAGGTCGCAGACCAGATCGACGTCCATCGTCGAGCGGATCGCTCCATGAAACGTGCTGGCGATGCTTCCGCCGACGTAGAAACTGATGCCAAGCCCGCGAAACGCATCGGCGACCGGCGACAATGCGGCGACCAAGTCATCAGTCTCGCTCACACGCAGCGCTCCGCCTGCCACCGGCTCACCTCTTCGGCGAGCGAGCGGCCGTACGCCATCTCGATCATTTTCAGCTTCACGCTGCGCTCGTCAGCGGAAGGGTGGAGCCGCCGAATCGCCTGGATCGCCATGCGCCTTGCTTGCTGCGAAAGCCGGCAACCTGTCAGCATCCGTTCCGCCGGCGTCATCTCACGAAAACGCTGGAGTTGGATCGCATACGCTTCAGACGACGTGTCGGTCGTGTACGGAGCAGCACTCATGGCCCGCATTGTACGGCCAGTTCCAGCCCCACCCAACGGGCTCATGAGCACGGCCGCCTACCGCCGCTTGTCGCGGCGGGCCTGTGACCGCTTGCCGGCTGCCATGATGTGGCTGCCCCTGCGGGTCGACAGTCCGCCGACCTTCAACCGGGCCTTCTTGGCGGAGGACAGCGCCGACCGCTGCTTCGAGGCGTCGAACCGGACCGCCTGGGCGGCAGCCGCAGCCTTGGCTGGCGGCAGCTTCCGCTTTTTCGATGCGGTCTTCGACGAGGTGGTCGCCTTCACCACCGCCTGAGTGGCCGCAGCAACGGCCTCCTTCGCGGCCGCGACGGGGGCGGCCACCTTCGACGCCACCTTCGACGCCACCTTGGCCGCAGGTTTTGCGACCACACTGTTCAGCGTGGCGACCTTGGCGGCCAACTCCGCACGCAGGCCGGCACGGGCCTTTCGGTTGCCGGCAATACGGCCTCGCTTTGGCGTCTTTGCGCGACCGGTCAGTGTCTTCACAGCCGACGTCGCGGCGCCGGTCACAGTCGACGCGGCTGTCTTGAGGTGGGCCTCGAACCGCTTTACAGCGCCTTCGAACAGGTCAGCCTTGGCATGGCTGCGGGCATTGGCCTCGGCGACGGCCCGCGGCGCACGCTTCGCGGCACGGCTCTGCTTCCCGACCATCGCCCGCCACTTGTCGCGTGACTCCCGCGCCCGGCCGAGCCATGCCTGCACCTCGGCGTGAGCCGCCTTGGACAGGCCGGAGCTTTCGCTCATGTCGAGGAGTTTCCGTTCTGCCGCCGTGCACAGGCTCCGCACCCGATCCGCCGACAACTCAACCTTCGACGACAACGAATCCCGAGAAGACTTGGCCATGGATACCTGCTCCAGAGTGTGCTTGAGTGTGCTTGAGTGTGCTTGAAAAAGTGCGTTTGGAAACGCGTGACAACAACTGCCGGCAAACCGCAGCCGCCGCACGGGCGGTCGGGTGGCGAAATGATACGCCAGAAGGTGCCCGCTTGGCGAACCCGGCCTACCACTTGGTCTCGACGGCCAGCCCGCCAAGGTCGGCCATCGGCAGGGGCACCACCCGCACCTCCATGCCGGCAAAGTGTGTCTCGGTGCGGTTCACGGCCATGGAACTGGCCCAGGCCAGATACCAGCCGAGGAATATCTGCGACGGATAGTGGGCGTTGTCGGTCATCCGCGAGAAGCCGACGAACGTCGAGCAGACATAGAGCGTGCCCTTCGCCAGCGGGTTTTCAACCATCTCGGCCGCGGCCAGGAAGGGAACCGCCCCCACGAAGGCATGGCCGCTGACGCCATTGTTGTCGTTCCAAAAATGCCACTTGCTGCCGGCGGTACTCTCCCCAGGCCGCGATGCTCCCGTGGCCATCTGCAACACGTAGAGCGGCGGCGCGCCAACCACGAAAATGCGGAGCGACCGCGAGCCCCACTCGCCAACGATGTCGCCGGCTGGCTGGCCTTCGAGCACCACCCCCGTCAGGGCCGCAGCCCCAAAGATCGGCAGGGCATATTTCCCTTCGCCGATCACCTTGCAATCGGAGAAGAACGTGCCGACGTCAGTGGGTCGCACTCCCTCCTGCCAGGCGTTCTGCATGGTCGTGTCGAAGCCGGTGTTGGCCATCAGGGCACCGGCGCCAAAGGCCGCCGTGATGCAGGTGAGGCTCTCGCAGGAGTAGAAGTTGCGGTAATCCTCGAGCACCTTGTAGCCCGCGCGGGCCAGGCGGGGATGCTGGCTATGCGCCCAAGGCGGCTCCGCCGGCCCGCCGCCGAAGCCGTCTTCCTCGAGCGCGGGCAGTGAATAGACAGGCTCGGCCACACCGCCGGGGGCGGTGGCCATGCGGGCGGCGAGTGTCGTGGTGATGTTGTTGCGGTCCGCTCCGGAACTGATCGTGGGCCAGCCGCCCGTCAACTCCACGCCGCCTGGCGCCGACGTGGAGTAGGCATCGGAGATCGACTGCGTCTCTACGATCGCGTCGATCCAGGCGCCGTTGGCGGCAGGCACGACGCGAACGACCACCCGCTGTCGCCGCGGCGGCCAGGCCTCGGCCGTGGTCGGTAGGCCACGGGCCGCGGGCATCGAGTCCTGGGGTTCGAGCCAGGCCGATTCGATCAGGCCCTCGCGGGGCGGTGTCGCGCGGAAGTCGGGCTCGACCGTCCGCACAATCGGCCAGTCGGCCGACACGGTGGCGAGAGTCTGCCGCCAGAGTTTGGTGCCACTGTCGCTGGGCAGAAACATGCCCCCCGTCTTCTTTGGCAGCGCCGCTGCAATGCCCGCGCTCTCGGCCCCCGCCTCGTTGGAAGGCGTGTATATGGAAGGGGCGACGCTATCGACCAGTTCGAACTCAACAGCAAAGGCTGCCGGATGCGGCCAGACCAGGAGCACCGCCATGACGGGTCTGACCAGTCTTACCAGGCGGGATAGGCCCTCGCGCACCGCGATCCGGCTCATCACGACGGCGGCGGTTCGGGGCCGGTTTTTTGCCATGGCTGGGGCGGGGAATGTCCCAGCCGACCAGCACCGGGGCAAGACAGGTTTGCCACCGATGCCGCCACGAACGATTCAGGCCCGGGCCGATCCATCCCCCCCGGCTTTCCTCCGTCCCTGCCCCGCTTACGCCCCCGGGGCGGCTGGCGATCCATCCCCCTGGGCGGGCGGTGGCCCCGCATCGATGAAGACCTCCACCTGTTGCCCGACGAAAAGGGGAGGCAGGCCGTCGGGATCGAATTCATAGATCACCTGCAGCACCCGCGTGTCGACCCGCTCGGTGTTGTCACCGGTGAGCGACTTCTTCGGGATGACAAACGGCTCCACTCGAACGAACTTCAGCGGATACCGCACCTGCAGATTGCCGCGCGGCACTGCTGTGGCGGGCACATCGCTGCGAAACCGTGGGATGTCGTACTCGTCGATATCAACCCGCACATGGAGCGTCTCGATGTTGCCAAGGATGATCAGCGGCTGGTTCGGCGGCGTGCCGACGTACTCGCCCGGCCGCACTTTCACCTGGAGCACCTCCCCTGCCACAAGCGCTCGCACGACCAGTCGATCCAGTTCGATCTCGGCTTTGGCCACGTCTGCCTCGGCCTTTGTGATCGCCTCTCGCGCCACATCGCGATCATATTGCCAAGAACCGGCCCGCAGCAGATCGAGGTCGGCCTGCGACTTGTCGAGCTTGGCCTGCGCGGTCGCTAGAGCCTCTCGCCGCGCGATCAGCTCCTGCTCGGTGGTGACCTTGCGGGCGAAGGTATCCTCCGAACGTTTGAGCGCATCGGCCTCGCGGATCACCGCTGCCCTGGCCTCGTTGACCTGGGCAACGATGACCGGAATCTTCTCCTTGCGGGGCTCGGCCTCGAGCCGGATCAGCTCGCTCTTCGACTGCGAGACCATCGCCCGCTTCACAGCCAGTTCGCCCTGCAACTGCCGGTCGTCGAGCCGGAAGAGCGGCTGGCCCGCCTTCACCTCGTCGCCCACCTTCACGAGCACCTGCACCACGACGCCGGGCGTGGCGGAGCCGACGGAGATGTTCTCTGTCTGGGCCTCGACGATGCCAGCGGCCGCGAGCGTGGCGGCATACGGACTGCGGGCCGGCATGATCGGCGGCGGTGGGTTGCGGGTGACGGGCTTGGTCTGGGCGACATACCAGAGAGCGAAGCCGAGCATCGCCATGGCCACGAGCGGCAGCAGGTATTGCGTGAGGATGTCGGCGATCGTCCGCCGCCGCTCGGTCCGCCGGCGCGGCGGGGCCGCTGGAGCTTCCGGTGATCTCGCGACGTCGCTGTCGATGGTGGCCATACGGTCATGCTACGCCACGGCCGTCAGCGGTGTCACTCCCGCGCCGTATGCAGCTGCTCTCTTTCCATTTCTCGCGGCGCATGGAGAGGCCGGGTGTGCATCGCGGCCCGAGGGAGCGTACCATCGCCCAGACCGACATGCGTATGGCGTACGCCGGCGTCCCTTTACCCAACCCGACGCACATCCATGGCCTTGTCCTCGTCGTCTTTGAGGCATCGCGTGATGCGGCTGCTGGCCTCGCCACCCGATGCCGCCATGGCCGCCGCGAGCGAGATCGAGGCCGCTGGCGAATGGCCCGCGGTGCTACGACTCTGCGAGCGGTGGAAGGTGCTCCCGGCGGTCGCCGCGAGGCTGGCGGCACTCGGCCATTCGCTTCCCCCGACAGAGGCGGACGCATTGCGTCGCGCCACGGCGGCCCAGTTCATCCGCACCTCGCTCTGCCTGCGGGCGGGATCGGAGGCAACGCAACGGCTGCATGCCGCGGGCATCAAAGCGGCTGCGTTTAAGGGCGGCGCGGTCATCGCGCTGCTGCACACCAACACCCGCGACCGGATGCTGCAAGACGTCGACATCCTGATCCGTGCCGATGACCTTGCCGCCGCACTCACAACCCTCGAAGCCAACGGCTACCGGCGGGACATCGGCACCGGCTCTCTGGCCGACTACATCGCCTTCGTGAAGCATTCGCCGGGGGCTGCCGGCAATCAGGCAGTCAGCCTGAGCAGTCCTGCGGGCAACCACATCGACCTCCACTGGAAGCTGGGCCGCTTCGACACGGAGGCCTTGTTGACCACGGCACGGCCCGTGCGGGTGCTCAATGTCGAGACGACGGTGGTTCGCCCCGCCTTCGGCCTGCTGCTCACCGTGCACCATGCGGTGCGAAACGACCTCATCCCCGACGAGATCGCCCGCGACATCCTCGACTGCGGCGGCTGGTTCCGCCTGCTGGCCACCGATCCTGAAGAGCTTTCCTGCGCCCTCGACTACGCCCGCCGGTGGGGACTCGACGACGCCGTTCACGCAGTCTCCACGATCGTGCAGCAGTTCGGGGGCGACTCGCCACTCCCGGTGGCCGCAACAGGGAGCACGGCCGCCGCGCTCGCCGACCTCTATCTCCGGCAACTCGATTCCGCGCCGATCAATTCCGACCTGCCCTATCTCGCCAGCCCGCGTGCCATCGGGCAGATCCTCTCCGGGGCCCTGTCAGGCTGGCGTCGCTACGCGGGCCTGATGCGGGAGTTCGAGGCGGCCAACGGCGAGCAGTCGCTCACGCTTTCGGAGCGGGTGAAGCGGCTGGCGACGGCCGCCTGGCAGCTGTCACCGGCCCAGTGGCGACAGGTCCGCGCCTTGGCCCGCGCGAAGGACCGGCTGCTTTAGCCACCGCATCGACCGCGACGCCTGCCGCCGGAATCAGAATAATCGTTGCAACCAGACGCTCCAGTCGCTGGAGAGTCGATGTATAGTCGACAGGATCGTCGGAGGCAGTGGCATCCTTGCGGGTGCCCAATAACTCTTGACCGTGAAGGACTCGGGGTCCACTCGTCGGACGCAAGAAAGTCCAGGACCGATCACGTGGAGATGGAACGTTGGTAAACGACGCAGTTTCTGGCCAGTTCTACCGGGTCAATGAGCCCGACGTCATTCACCAGCTCATCGACCGAGAGGTGGTGATCGTCGATCTGCGGAACGGGAGCTACTACAGTCTCTCCGAGTCGGGCGGCACGGCCTGGCTGGCGTTCGGCTCCGACGGCGCATCGTTCGACGACGTCGCGAGGCTGTTGACGACCCTCTATACGATTCCGGCCGATGTGGCTGCCCGCGACCTGCGAGCCTTCACCAACGAGCTGACCACCCGCGATTTGCTCGTCGCCTGTCCACCGAGCCAGGGAGCAGTAGACGCGGCGGCCCCGGCAACACCCACAGCCACCTACTCGCCCCCCGCACTGCAGTCATACAACGATCTGCAGGAGCTGTTCCTGCTCGATCCGGTGCACGAAGTCGATGCCGCGGCGGGATGGCCCCATGCTGCAGCTGGAGGGCCGGCAGTGCCCCCGTCCGCTGCGCCAGCGGACGCAGCGGAGACCACTGGCGCCTCCCCTGCGGCCACGGGTGGCGATGTTTTGACCGCGAAACTCGGTGGCCACTCGCTCATGGTGAACCGCGACACCGGCGTGTATTCCACCGTCGATGCGGATGGCGGCATCACCGAGCACCACGACCTCGAAACGCTGATGCGACCTTGGATCGAAGCCGATCGCCCGATCCGTCGCACCGCCACCGCCCAGGGACGGCAGCTCCTGGATCGACTGGAGCAGTCGTTTCTGAACGATGCCGCCACGGCTGGCGGCCCCGTCCAACAGTGGTACCGGATCGGCGGCCACGACGTCTGCGTCCGCACCATCCCCGAGCAGGATGCGCGGCGGCTCCGGCCCGCACTCGGCCATCTGGCGATGCCCGAGGCACCGGCCTCAGCAGCCGGACTCACCATCAGTGCATGGAGCGGTGCCACGCCATCTGCCCCGCCGGTGCTTGCCGATCTGCTGCGACGGCTGCGAACCGACTGGCGATTGGAATGCGGTCCACGGGGCGAGGTCCTCGAACTGCATTCCGTTGGAATCTCCGCAATTTATAACGCCGGCCCCAACGTGCTCACGGTGGTCGACTTCGACCAGAACCGGGGCTGGCTGCTCAAGCTCGATGACGGCGACTTCCCCTACTGGGAAGTCGGCTCGCCGTTTCGGTTCCTGCTGCACGAATGGTTTGCGGCGAGGGGGCTGCAGTATGTGCATG
>JBIIOL010000407.1:0-3847 GCA_044336965.1 Pirellulales bacterium
TGTCGAAGCCGACGACCGCCCCCGCGTGACGATCACCACGTCGAAGGGCCCCGTCGTGGTTGAACTCTTCGAGGACGAAGCCCCCAACACCGTGGCCAATTTCATCAGCCTCGTCGAGAAGGGCTTCTACGACGGCACACCATTCCACCGCGTGATCGGCGGATTCATGGCGCAGGGTGGCGATCCGACTGGCACGGGCTCGGGCGGACCTGGCCACGTCATCGACTGCGAATGCGAACTGCCAGGCGCCCGCAAGCATTTCCTCGGTTCGCTGTCGATGGCCCACGCCGGCAAAAACACGGGTGGATCACAGTTCTTCCTGACCTTCCGGCCGACGGAGCATCTCGACGGCAGGCACACGGTGTTTGGCCGCGTGATCGAGGGCTTCGACGTGCTGCCGAAGCTCATTCGCACACAGAGCCACGAAGGACAGCCAATCCCCGGCCTCGAACCCGATACGATCGTGAAGGCCAAGGTGCTGCGGAAGCGGGACCATGCCTACGAACCCAAGACGTCCCCCGACCCGAGAAAGTGAGGGAAGTGTTATGACCACCATGAACGTGCGGTTGCGTGTCCTGCTAGCGAGCCTCGTGGCCAGCGTGCTGCTGGCAGCCACGGGAAACGCAGCGGAGCCGGCCGCGTCAGCCCCGGCCAAAGGAGCCTCGCCCATGCCCGCTGATGCCGACTCGGAAAACCCAGCCCTTGCCGGACGGATTCCCGACGACCAATTGCCGAAGACCGACCGCGAATGGGCGGAGCGGCTCACGCCTGAGCAGTTTCAGGTGGCGCGAAAAAAGGGGACCGAACGGGCCTTCACAGGGAAGTATTGGAACACGAAGACGCCCGGCACCTATCGCTGCATCTGTTGCGGCGAGCCGCTGTTTCGATCGGGCGAGAAGTTCGACAGTGGGTGCGGGTGGCCGAGCTTCACGGCCCCGATCGACGGCCGGAAAGGCACGACGATCGCCGAGCACGAAGATCGCTCCCTCGCGGGACAATTCGGCTTTGGCATCCGGACGGAGGTCACCTGCAGGAGGTGCGGCGCCCATCTCGGTCATGTGTTTGACGATGGCCCGCCGCCCACGGGGTTGCGGTATTGCATCAATTCCGCGTCGATCGTCCTTGAACCGCAAAACGAACCGCAAAAGTAGAGCAACGGGGTGCGGGAGAGAATCCCGTCGCTGGCGCTCAGGGCTTGTATCCGGATAAAAGCCGCCGGCGCAAGCCGGGGGATCGCGTCATTCGCATAAAAGCCCCCGGCGCAAGCCGGGGGACCGTGTTATTGTGCGAGTCGATGCACGCCGCTACTTCTGCGGGCCCAAGATCCAGGCGAGCAACCCTTTCTGCACGTGCATCCGGTTGGCCGCCTCCTCCACCACCACGCTCTGTGGCCCGTCGATCACCCCGTCGGTCACCTCCTCGCCCCGCCGCGCAGGCAGGCAGTGCATGAAGAGGGCGTCGGGGCAGTGCTGCATCAGGGCTTCGTTCACCTGGTAGGGCCGCAGGTCGGCCTGCCGCTGCTGCCGTTCCTTCTCCTGCCCCATGCTCGTCCAGACATCGGTGTAGACGGCGGACGCGCCCGTCACGGCCGCCACGGGGTCGGTCGTCTCCTCGATCTCCGCCTCAGGCAGGATGGATTTCAGATGCCGACGGAACGCATCGTCGAACTGATACGCCCGTGGCGCTGCCAGCACGAACCGCATCCCAAGCAGGCCGCAGAGCACCGCTAAGGACCGGGCCACGTTGTTGCCGTCTCCGACGAAGGCGAGCGTGTGCCCCGCCACCCGCCCCACGTGCCGCTTGAGCGTGTAGATGTCGGCCAGGGCCTGGCAGGGGTGACAGGAGTCGGAGAGCCCGTTGATCACCGGCACACATGCCGCCGCCGCGAGTTGCTCAATGGAGGCATGGGACTTCGAGCGGCAGACGATCACATCGACATACTCGCTGAGCACCCGGCCGAAGTCGGCGATGCTCTCCCGCGACGACGAGAAACCCGCGTCGTCGCCCAGGAAGAGGCTCGAGCCGCCCAGGTGCACCATCGCCGCCTCGAAGCTCACCCGCGTTCGCAGGCTCGGCTTCTCGAACACCAGCGCCATCACGCGGCCCGGCAACAGGGCATCGCGGCGGCCCGCGTCGTACTTCTCTTCGAGATCACGCGAGACCGCGAACACGGCGTCGATTTCGTGGGCGGTCAGATCTTCGGGAACAATCAGGTGTCTCATGAAACGGACGATGGTTGCAAGGGTGCGGGAGCGAGCAAAGCGGCTGCGTCAGCCGCGAAACCTCGATGTTTTCAGGAACGCGAGGCCACCTCGAGAATGGCCTGCGACAGGCGGTCGCAGCCCTCGTGGACCTCGTCAGCCGAGAGCGTCATCGCCGGCAGCAGGCGGATCACGCGGCCCTGCGTGCAGTTGACGAGCAGGTTTTTTTCGAGGCACGACTGCACGACGGCCGTTCCGTCGATCGACAGTTCGACTCCGATCATCATGCCGAACACCCGCACGTCGCGGACCACGTCGCACCGCGATTTGAGATCCTCCAACCGCTCGCGAAAGATCTCGGCAGTGCGGTCGACGTGGTCGAGCAGATGATCCCGTTCGATCATCTCGATGGCCGCGATGCCGGCGGCGGCCGCGATGGGATTGCCGCCGAACGTGGCCGCGTGCATGCCGGGCCGCAGGTGCTTCGCCAGGTCGACCGTCGTGAGCATGGCGCCCCCCGCGATGCCGGCACAGAGGCTCTTGGCCAGCGTCATCACGTCGGGCGTGACGCCAAAGTGCTGGTAGCCAAACCACGTGCCCGTGCGGCCGCAGCCGCATTGCACCTCGTCGAACACGAGGAGCAGGTCGTGCTCGTCGGCGATCCGTCGCAACCCCTGCAGGAAGCCCTCGGGCGCGGGCACGACGCCCCCCTCGCCGAGGATCGGCTCCACCAGAATGCCACCGGTGTGCTCATCGATCAGTTTCTCGACGGCCTCGAGATCGCCGTGCGGGGCGTATTGGAAGCCCGCCACCATGGGGCCGAGTCCCTCGTGGTATTTCGGCTGGGCGGTGGCGGACACGCTCCCCATCGTCCGCCCGTGGAAGCCGCCCTTGAAGGTGATGATCTTGTATCGCTTGCCATCGGTGCGGAGCCGCACGAGCTTGATCGCCGCCTCGTTGGCCTCGGTGCCGGAATTACAGAAGAAGGCCTGGCCGCCGAACGACCGCTCGGAAAGGAGCTTCGCCCACTCGCCCTGCGGTTCTGTGTACCAGGTGTTGGGCACGTGGATCAGCTTCGCAACCTGCTCCTGCACCGCCCGCACGACCGGCTCCGGGCAGTGGCCGAGCAGGTTGCATCCCCAGCCGGGGAAGAGATCGAGGTACTCATTGCCCTCGGCGTCCCACACCTTCGAACCCGTCCCGCGGACGAGGCAGACCGGATACCGCCTGTAGTTGGGCACGACGTAGCGGTCGAACACGTCGACAACAGCCTGTGTTTTGGATCCCAGCGAAGCGGGGGAGGCGTCGATCGTGGCCATGATGATGCTCCAAGATGGCGGATAGGATGGCAAAAGGGTCGGATGTGCGTCGCGGGAACGAACCGGCTACCTGCCGGAGGCCGCCACGGCCGGGGCGGCGCGGGCGGACAGGTTGACGGCGTCGTCGCGGACCAGTTCCGTGCCGACGCCGCTGGTGGTGTAGATCTCGAGCAGGAGCGAATGCCGCAGGCGGCCGTCGATGATGTGGATCTTCTTCACGCCCTGTTCGAGCGTGGTGAGACAGCCCTCGATCTTCGGGATCATGCCCGAGGAGATCGTGCCGTCGTTGATCAGGCGACGGGCCTCCGTGGCCGTGAGCGAATGGAT
>JBIIOL010000408.1:0-3841 GCA_044336965.1 Pirellulales bacterium
CCGCGGCTGCAGCCACCACGAGCCACAACGCCGTGGGCCACCACGACCGGCGGCGTGGCGGGGCGGATGCCCGGGACGGTTCGGCGTTGGACTGTTCTGACAGCATTGGCAACGACCGTCGGTGGAAAATCGCTCATCGAGGGTTTCGGCGGTGGAATCTCTCGGATCCACACCGGTCAACCGGACATGGTTAGGCTACCCCGCCGCCCGCCCTGCTTCAACGAGGGGTCAGTCCGCGACGAATCCTCTGAGTGCGGCGAGGTTGCCACGATCTTGGTCGGGGCAGGGTTTTCCATCGGGGCCCTCCTTCGGCGTCTCGAGGATCAGCGGGATCCTCGCCAGCTTCGGGTGGTTCATGATCAGACGGAAGGCGTTTGGGCCAATCTTTCCCTTTCCGATCGCTTCGTGTCGGTCGACCCGCGAGCCCTGTTCCCGCTTCGAGTCGTTCGCATGGATCACCTTGAGTCGATCGAGGCCGATGGTGGTGTCGAACTCCTTCAGCGTGCGGTCGAGTTCCTGCCGGGGCGAAAGTCCGTAGCCCGCGGCGAACACGTGGCAGGTGTCGAGGCAGACCGCCGCACGGATGGCGTGCCCGGCCGCATCGATTCTCTCCAACATCGTGGCGATCTCCGCGAAGGAGTCGCCGAGGCAGGAGCCCTGGCCGGCCGTCGTCTCGATCAGGATGCCCGTGGCAAGGCCGCGGGTGCGGGAGAGGGCCGAGGCGATGCCGTCTGCGGCCCGTTGCACTGCCTCGTCGCGAGGCTGTTCGCCTGCGGCTCCCGGGTGGGCGACCACCCAGGGAATGTCGAGCAGGGCGGCCCGCTCGAGTTCCACGACGAGGCCATCGATCGACTTCTTGCGGAGCGCGGGATCCGCGGATGCGGGGTTGATCAGATAGGAGTCGTGCGCCACGACGAGCGACAGGCCGGCTGCCTTGACCGCCGTCTTGAAGGCCTCCGCGTCTGCGGCGTGGAGCGGGGAGACGTCCCAGCGGTTGATGTTGCGGGTGAACACCTGCAGGCAGTGGCAGCCGGTCTCCACGGCGCGGTCCACCGCCCGGCTCAGTCCGCCGGCAATCGATTGATGGGCGCCCACGGACCGCGTGGAACGGCCTCGTCGCGAACCGGCTGGCTTGGCTGGGGATTTCCGCGGTCGTGTCCGGGTGGCTTTGGGATTCATGCGGCTTTTGGTGGGAAGACGGAAAGAGTGGGGGCGTGGAGAGCGGACGCGGCAGTGTACGTTTTTCTGGCGGTTTGGACCGCCTGGGTGCCATGCCAGTGTGCCGCGGCCGTTGCACGGACCGACAATCAGTTTTGACGGGCGGACCGTGAGCCGTACACTTCGGTCTGGTCCGGGTGAATATCCTTCCAGCAGGTCAGGCCGTGGGCAACATCGTGTCGATCATCGTTGCTGGGGCCATCGCGGCACTGGCTGGTACCGCGATCGCGGTGGCCCTGCGGCCGATTCGTGCTGCGCGCCGTGCCGAACAACTGGCACGCATCCAGCGGGATTTCCACCGGCAGCGTGAGCAGTTGGAGGCCAAGTTCCTCGACCGGGCCGCCGCCAGCGGCAAGCCGCGGGGCCTGATGTGGACGAACGTCTCCTTCGACGATGATGTGATCTACGTCCGCGATCGACGGAATCAGAGCCTCAAGGCGCTGGTGGCGATCGAGGTGAGCTTCGAGGCGTTGGAAGGGGGCGGCATGGAGGAAGTCGAGGCGGTGTCGAACGTGCGGGCCGCCACGGCTGAATTCCTCTACGACGGTACTCGCTGGTGCACTTCGGGCCGTGTCTACTTCAACCTCGTGCCGTCGGCGGCCGTGAAGTATCTCAGCGCCGACATGGAACTCGTGGCCGAAGAGCACGCCGCCGCCCGGACCTGACCGCGTTCTTCGTCCGTTGGATATACGAGCCCCCGGCGTGAGCCGGGGGATGGCGAGCCGGGACGATCCCGTCGCTCACGCTCAGGGCTTGAATGGGATGGCGTGTGACCGTTCCATACAGCCCCCGGCGCAAGCCGGGGGATCGGCGTTGGGTGCGATCCTGTCGCTCACGCTCGGGGCTTGCGTGTGCAGACGCCTTGCTCGCAGGGCGGGTAGTTCGGGCAGGCTGCGGCAAGCGTGACGGTTGTGCCATGAAGGCGGCGAACACGGCCTCCTCCTACCGATACAAGGCGGAAAGGGGGCCTCGTGTGATCGGTGTTCGCGGTGGCGTTCGTGCCAAACGGATCATGGTCGCGGTGCTCGGCTTGGCGGTCGCGCTGGCCGTGCGCACCGCGCCGGCGGCCGAGGGACTGGCGATGCCGGCACCCACGATGACGTTGGCTCCGGCGGTGCCACCCGAGCGGGTTGCGGAGGGCCATCTCCGCCGGGCCCGCGAACTCGCCTCCTCCTCCTGTGAACTGGCCAAGAAATGTGACTGGCACGCGGTCGATGGCTACTACACAGCCTGCGAGGAGGCATGGAACGCCATCTGGACCTGCCCGGGGTCGCCTGAGATTCTCTGCCAGGCGTCGGAGATCTATGCCGACTCGCTGCAGGGGCTGCTCGAGTCTGCCCACTGCCATGGCCGGCTCACCGGGCATGGGCTCATGATCGGCCCGGGCTGGAAGCCGGTCTGCGTGCCGATCCAGACGCGGTCGCTGCCGGTGGATGCCAGCGGAATCGAGTCGATCGAGGCGGCATGTCCGCCGGACGACAAGCGGATATCACGGCGGCACGTCCGCGGCGGGTTTGGTCTCCCGGTGTCGGTGCGACTCGCGAAGGGCCCCGAGGGAAGCGTATCCCGTGATTTTTCACCGACTCGCCAGGCGATCCCCGCGACGGCAGTGCTGCGGTTCCGGATGCCGGGCGACGAGAATTTCCTGCAGAAGTTCTCGGGGCCGTTGTCCCGCGACCATGCGCCGGCCATCCTCGATCTGGCGAATCCCGTGGACATCGCCGCGGTGCACATCGGGCCCGCCCGTCCGATGCTCGCCGCGGATCTCACCTCGCCGCTTCTCGACATGCTTGCGAGCCTGCCGAAGACCAACGCCGTCCAGGGGTTCATCCAGCCCTTCGGCGCGGGCGACACGCAGCCGAGGCTTGAGTTTCTCCAGCCCCACCAGCCCGGCAAGATCCCGGTCGTGTTCATTCACGGCCTGGCCAGCGACGAGGGCACGTGGTTCGACATGCTCAACGAACTCCGCGCCTGGCCGACCTTTCACCAGCGGTTCGAAGCCTGGCTCTACCACTATCCGACCGGTGCCTCGTTCCTGCAGTCGTCTGCGGTGCTCCGCCGTGAACTCACCTCGGCCGTGCAGCGGCTCGATCCGCAGGGCAACGACCCAACGCTCAAGTCGCTGGTGCTCGTCGGCCACAGCATGGGCGGCCTCCATGCGAAGCTCCAGGTAGTGGAGCCAGGCACGGCGATATGGGATGCGATCGCGTGCCGCCCGTTCGAGGAGATCCGCATGCGGCCGGACCTGCGCCGCCAGGTGAAGCCGGCCTACTTCTTCCATCCGCTGCCATTCGTGAAGCGGGTGGTGTTCATCGCCACCCCGCACAGTGGCTCGATGCTGGCCTCGCTCGGAGTCGGCCGGGCGGCGTCGCTCACCGTGCAGCAGCCGCCTGAGATGAAGGCGATCCACGACGAGATCGTCCTTGCGAACCCCGGATCATTCCGGCCGGACTACGAGCGCAGCCTGCCGACGACGGTCGACGTGCTCGAGCCCGACTCCATGATCCTGCAGTCGCTGCGCGGCCTGCGGGTGCCCTGCTGGGTGACCACGCACAGCATCATCGGCAACGCCCACCAATCACCCTTGGGCGATGGCGGTGACTGCATCGTACCGGTGTCGAGC
>JBIIOL010000409.1:0-3825 GCA_044336965.1 Pirellulales bacterium
TCGGCGGGAGCGTCGGACTCGGAGGTGTTCATCGGGCGGCCTCCATCGAGCGGGCGACGTATTTGAAGAGGAGATCGGTCTCGAGATTCACCGGATCGCCCTCCGCAAGCGTGCCCAGCGTCGTGCAGGCGAGCGTGTGCGGAATGAGCGCCACGCTGAACCAGCCCTCGGTCACGTCCACCAGCGTGAGGCTCACGCCGTCGATCGCCACCGATCCCTTCGACGCCATCTGGCGGAGCAGGGCAGGGGGGGCCGAAAACCGGCAGGTGACCCAGTCGCCCTCCTGCACTCGGGATTCGAGCCGGCCCTGCCCGTCGATGTGACCGGTGACAAGATGCCCGCCCAGTCGGTCGGAGAGACGAAGCGACCGCTCCAGATTCACATGCCTTCCAGAAGCAAGCTGGCCGAGCGATGTCCGCGCGAGCGTCTCGGGGCCGAGCTGAAAATCGAGCCGTGGGCCATCGATCCTCACGACCGACAGGCAGCAACCGCTTGTGCAGATGCTCTCGCCGAGCTGTGCATCCCGCGCGATCTCGGCCGCCTCCACGACCAGCCGCACCCCGGGCGGCTCCGCCACCACGGCGGCCACGCGGCCCAGCGATTCGACCAATCCGGTAAACATGGGGAGCGCTCGAAAAAGGTGTGGGCAGGCCGCTAGGAACCCTCCAAAGATAGCGGGCGCAGGCCGCTCCAGCCATGACGACGACTTTCGGCCTTGCGTGTCGGCCCGCCGCTGGCACAATTGCCGCGGACCGGTAGTCCGTCCACCGACTTTCCCACCCCATCACCCCAGAAGGCACCTCCGCCATGTCCACGATCGTCGACATCCACGCCCGCCAGATTCTCGACAGCCGCGGCAACCCCACGATCGAGGTCGACGTCAGCCTCGCCGATGGTGCGTTTGGCCGCGCGGCCGTGCCGTCGGGGGCGAGCACGGGTGCCCACGAGGCCTGGGAGAAGCGTGACGGCGACAAGGGAGTCTACCTCGGCAAGGGCGTGCTCGAGGCCGTGGAGAACGTCAACACGCGGATCGCGGAGGAGTTGGAGGGCTGCGACGCGCTCGACCAGACCACCGTCGACGAGATGATGCTGGAACTCGACGGCACGCCCAACAAGAAAAATCTCGGCGCCAACGCCATCCTCGGCGTCTCGATGGCGGTGGCCCACGCAGCGGCTGAGCACTGCGGCCAGCCGCTCTATCGCTATCTCGGCGGCACGACCGCCCGCCTGCTGCCCGCCCCGATGATGAACATCATCAACGGCGGCGCACACGCCGACAACCCACTCGATGTTCAGGAATTCATGGTGATGCCGCTG
Organism: Pirellulales bacterium; assembly: GCA_044336965.1. GTDB lineage: Bacteria > Planctomycetota > Planctomycetia > Pirellulales > UBA1268 > CAMCQY01. The sequence goes on from JBIIOL010000409.1 coordinate 1,318, forward strand.
GGCTTCGACACCTTCGACGATGCCCTCCGCGCGGGCGTCGAGACGTTCCACGCCCTGAAGAAGGTGCTCAAGGACAAGAAGCTCGCCACGGCCGTGGGCGACGAGGGGGGCTTCGCCCCGCACATCGGCACCTGCGCCGAGGCCCTCGAGGTGATCCTCGCAGCGATCTCGAATGCCGGCTACAAGCCGGGCAAGGAGATGTTCATCGGGCTCGACGTGGCCGCGACGGAGCTCTTCGACGCCAAGACTGGCACCTACACGATCGAAGGCAAGTCGCTCGATTCGGCCGGCATGGTCGACTTTTTCGCGAGCCTCGCCAGCCGCTACCCGATCGTGTCGATCGAAGACGGCTGCTCCGAAGATGACTGGAAGGGCTGGAAGCTGATCAGCGAGAAGCTCGGCGACAAGGTGCAACTCGTCGGCGACGACCTGTTCGTCACCAACTCCGAGCGACTCTCCCGCGGCATCGCCGAGCGGATCGCCAACAGCATCCTCGTGAAGGTGAACCAGATCGGCACGCTCACCGAGACGATCGCCGCCGTGTCGCTCGCCCACCGCTCCGGCTACACCTCGATCGCCAGCCACCGCAGCGGCGAGACGGAAGACGCCACGATCGCCGACCTCGCCGTCGGCCTCTCCACGGGCCAGATCAAGACTGGGTCGGCCTCCCGCAGCGACCGGATCGCGAAATACAACCAGCTGCTGCGGATCCAGGAGTCGCTCGGCGACGGTGCGATCTACGCCGGCCGCGACGTGCAGGCCCGTTGGCCCGGCATCGCCTGAGGCAGGCGGCGTAAACGTATGTCCGATTCCCCGGGCCCCCCGCTCGCCAGAAAGCTCGCCGCCGAGTGCTTCGGCACGTTCTGTCTCGTCCTGGTGGGCACTGGGGCGATCGTCGTCGATGACGTGTCGGGCGGCGGTGTGACGCCCGTGGGCATCGCACTCTGCTTTGGGTTCGTCGTGCTGGCCATGATCCTGGCGTTGGGCGACGTGTCGGGGGCGCACATCAATCCGGCGGTGACCTGCGGCCTCTGCGCGGCGGGACGGTTTCCCGCGGGGCAGGTAATCCCCTACGTCGTCAGCCAGTGTGCCGGGGCGATCGCGGCAAGCGGTCTGCTTCGGCTGTTCTTTCAACAGCACGCCACACTTGGCGGCACGCTGCCAGCAGGATCGGAGACGCAGGCGTTCTGTTTCGAACTGGTGCTGACGGCAATCCTGATGTTCACGATCCTGAATGTGTCGGCCCGGCCGCAGGTCCGCCTGATCACCGTCGCCACCGCCGTGGCCGCGGTGATCGCCATGTCAGCACTCTGGGCTGGGCCTGTCTGCGGCGCGTCGCTGAATCCCGCCCGTTCCCTGGCTCCCGCCCTGCTCACGGGCACCTACACTTCCCTGTGGCTCTACCTCGTCGCGCCGGTGTGTGGCGCCTTGGTTGGCGTCGGCGCATGGCGGGCCGTTCGCGGCTGAGCCGGCCCGAACAGGTGTTTCCGAGAGCAGGCGTTTCCCAGAGCAAACGTTTCATGGAAACCTCTCCCCGCCAGCCCTTTCGCCTCACCGACAGCCCATGGTTCTGGGGACTCGCGTTTTCGTTGATGGCGCTGGTCGGCATCGGGCTGATCGCCCGGAAGTTCGACGTGCGGCAGCGGCAGATCGAAGGCCGGTTCCTGGGGAGGCAGCAGGCGGCGATCGAGCGATCGCGGCGGGCCGCCGGCCTGCCGCCGGTCGATCTGGCCGAGGAGGCCCACGACAGGGAGATCGCGCAGCCCGGCCGCATCGTGCCGCTCTGGACGCTCGCGACCGCCGCCGGCCTGGCGGCGCTGGGCTCGGGCTTCATGCTCCATCGCGAATGGCGGTCTACCCGATGATGCTGCGGCGGCGGGAGACGTAGTCCCACACAACGAAGCGGTCGAGTTCCTTGCCGGCCGTAAAAAAAACGCGACCCTTGGCCGTCTCCGCAAGCTTGTAGGCGAACTGGATGTCCTCCCGCGACTGCGACCAGCCCGAAAGCAGGAAGACGTTCACGGTGATCCCGTCGCGACGGCAGGCCTGGGCCTCGCGGAGCGTCGCCTCCTCCGTCCGCCGGTGCGGCGGATAGAGAAGGAAGAGCTGGCTCCCCTCGAAGTGCGCCGTCGGCAGACCGTCGGTGATGATGATCACCTGCTTGTTCGGCGTGTCCTGCCGCGCCAGGTGCTGTCGCGAGAGCTGCAGCGCGTGCTGGATGTTGGTGAAGTGGGGCGGGATGTCGGTCTCCGCGATGTTTGGATCGCTCATGTCGGCCCGCAGCCGGACCACCGAGTCGAAGATCGTGACCGGCTTCGGCATCAGCTTCACGATCTCGCCCGCGGGCCGCGGCTTCGCGAAGGAAAACATCTCGATGAACTGCAGGAAATCGCCCGGATACTCCTTCTGTACGAGCCCCTGCAGGGCCAGCGCCATCCGCTTCACGCTCACGTGCAGCCCGCCGTAGCGCATCGAGCCGCTCATATCGAGCACGACCGTGGTGGCGCA
>JBIIOL010000410.1:0-3816 GCA_044336965.1 Pirellulales bacterium
GGCGGGGGAGTTTGGCTTCGACTTCCTCAAAGATCGCCTGATGAACCGCGAGATCACCGAAGGCCGCGGCGATCTGGGCGGCATGCTCACCGGCAAAACGCCGGGCAGCGCCTCCAAGCTCCTGCAGAGGCCGTATTGGTTTGCGCTGGTTGACGAGGCCGACAACGTGCTCATCGACGACGCCCGCACGCCGCTGATCATCGCGTCGCCCCCCGGCGAGGCCCAGGCCGCCGAGCAGGCGCTCTTCCGCTTCGCCGCGCAGGCAGCCCTGACACTCCAGCCCGACGAGGACTTCGAGGTCGAACCGCAGAAACAGACCTGCGAACTGCTCGGCCGAGGCCGCAGCCGCGTGCGGGCCATGAAGCGTCCGGATGCAATCGAGTCGACGAGCCTGCTGGCGATCTACGATGCCGTCGAGCGGGCGGCGCGGGCGAGGCGGTTCTTCATTCGCGACCGGCAGTATGTCGTCCGCGACGGCAAGGTCGTGATCATCGACGAATCGACCGGCCGCGCCGCCGAAGGACGCAACTGGCGCGATGGCCTCCACCAGGCCGTAGAGGCGCAGGAACAGATCGAGATCACGGTCCCGTCCGGACATGCGGCGCGAGTCACCCTGCAGAATCTCTTCGCCCGCTGGCCGCACCTGGCGGGCATGACCGGCACGATCGCGACCAGCGCGGGGGAACTCGCGCGAACCTACGACGTGGCGGTGGCCGTGGTGCCCACCAACAAGCCGGCGATCCGCCAGCGGCTCGCGCCGGTGGTCTGCGTGAATCAGTCCGAGAAATTCGCCCGAATCGTCACCGAGACGAAGGAGATGCACGCCCTCGGCAGGCCCGTGCTGATCGGCACGCGTTCGATCGACAAGTCGGAGGAACTGTCGCGGCTGCTGGAGGCGGCAGGGCTGCCACACACCGTGCTCAATGCGCGGCACATCGAGAAGGAAGCCGAGATCGTGGCGCAGGCGGGCCAGCTCGGCCAGATCACGGTCTCCACGAACATGGCTGGACGCGGCACCGACATCAAGCTGGGGGATGGTGTTTATGAGCTCGGCGGTCTGCACGTTATCTGCACCGAACTGCATGAGTCGGCACGGATCGACCGGCAGCTCGTCGGCCGCTGCGGCCGACAGGGCGACCCCGGCACGTGGCGGCAGTACGTGTCGCTCGATGACGACATCCTGATCCAGGGCTATGGTCCAGCCCGCGCCCGCCGCACCATCGCTCGGCTGGCCGACCGTCTGGGCGGTAATCCTGACCGCCTGCTGGCGGTGTTTCGGCAGGCGCAACAACGGGTCGAAGCCCGGCACGTTCGGCAACGGCGGCTGCTCGAATATGTCGAACGGCAGCGAGCCGAGGCCCATATCCAGATGAGCCAGGATCCGTATCTTGACGCCGCGTCGTGACCGTGGGCGGCATTCTGGCGGTCCAGCGGTTCCGTCCGGCCGGTATGATGCTGCGATGCACGCACGACCGCTGTTTCACGTCCTGACCATCGCGATCCTCCTGTCGCAGCCGCTCCCCGCCGCCGGCGAGGACATTGCCGCGAGAGAGCCGGCGGCCGATGGCACGGTCTCCGTCGTGGCGACCGCGGCCGCGGTCAGCCGTGGCGAGCCGACCGACGTCAGCGTGGCGACGGACGTGCTTTCCAAATCGCTCGAACCGTTCGATGCCGGTCCGCAGGCCGGAGCCGCGGCAGGGGCACGCGCCGTCGCGTATGCCCGTCCCTTGCCGCTCGTGGAGGCGCTCGAACGATCGGGAGACCGTTCGCGGAGGCTCTGGATCTCGCAGGCATATTGGAAGGTGTCGGCAGGATTCGCCATGCTCCGCTGGAGCACCGAAGCGCTCGAGAGGCTGGAACTGATCGCCCCCGGCGGTGATCCACACGATCGGGCCGTGCTCGACGTGGCCCTGGCCGCTGCCCGTGCCGATCTGGCGGACTCCCGCGCGGAACTCGTCGCCGCCCAGCAGGAACTCGTCGATCTCGTGCGTCTTCCTGCCGGCGACCCTCTGCCCTGGCCCGTCGACAGGCCGCTGGCAGGCCCCTACCAGACACACTTCGAAACGATCTTCGCGACGCGCCCGGCCACCGGTCGCATCCGGGCGATCGTGCGGATGCTTCCCTCGAAGCACGAGGCACTCGAAGCCCGCGCCGCGGCCGTGGTCGCGGCCCAAAAGGCGATGCAGATGGCGGAGGCCGACCACGCCAAGGGGCAACGTCCGATCGAGGCGGTCATTGCGGCCCACACTGCGGTGACCGGACAGCAGCGTGAATTCGTGAAGGTGATGCGGGCCTACAATCTCGACATCGCCGAATACGCGATGGCTGTCGCCGATTTGTCGGTCCCCGACGACCGCTTCGTCTCCATGCTGATCGGCACGCCGATCCAGTGGCGTCCCCAGCCCGCAGGGTCTCCGCAGCAGGCGACCCCCGCGCCGCCCGCCGCCGTACCGGCGACCAACTGAGGCCTCGCCCCCCCGCTGCTGGGCCGCTCAAACCGCGGCTTTCCTGAAAATTGAGAACGAAAGCTTGGATTTTCTAGCAGTCCGTGGGTATGTTCGACCGGCCGGTGTTCTTGAGCCGTCTCTCCCCGCGAACGCCCATCATCATGATCGTGCAGCGGCTTCACGACGAAGCCATTCACACCCTGTCGGCGATGATCGTCGATGCCGATGCGGCGTCCGTTCGCCATCTCAAGACAGTGTTCAAGGCTCATCCCCAGATTGCAGTCGGGTGCACGGCGAGAACGATCGCCACGGCGATTTCGCAGGCAGAGAAGCACCGGCCCGACGTCGTCTTTCTCGACGTGGAGATGGCAGACGGCGAGCGCTTCGCGATGACGCAGCAACTGGCCCCAGGCCGGGCGATCGTGGTCGTCTCCGACCGCCCCGACTTCGCCTTCTCGGCGTTTGAGCTCGGAGCCATCGACTATCTGCTCAAGCCGGTCAGCGTGGAGCGGTTGCGGATGACGTTGCGACGGCTCGACCGGCTTTTCTTCCGCTCGAGCGAACTGTTGGCTGACATGGGAACAGAGTCGTCGCCCGCACGGCTGACGTCGGTCGATCGCGTGCCGATCCCCTCCCAACGCGCGGACCAGCGGAAGTCGACCGACCTCGTACCGGTGAACGGCGTGATCTGGGTCGAGTCGCTGCAAAACTACTCGGTCGTGCAACTGCCGGGCCGCGATCGCCGCACCATCAAGCGGTCGCTCTCCGAGTGGGCTGCGTTGCTTCCAGAGCGGGAATTCGTGCGTATCGGCCGTTCCCACCTGATTCAAATCGCGAAAATCAAGTCGATCACTTCGCCGCGTCGGAATGAGGTGCTCGTCTCTTTTCACGGCGTCGAGCAGCCGCTCCGTGTTGGCCGGGCAGCGTCGAGTAAGCTGAAGGGCATCCTTCGCGGGGCGTTTCCCGCGTGATCGCCTCCTGACCGACACGCCATGCCCGCCACTACTGCCGCCCCCACAGGCCCCAGCGGCGCGGTCGCGCCGCTCATCATCGGCTCAGTGGTCGTCGACCCGCCGGTGCTGCAGGCGCCGATGGCGGGCTACACGAACTACGCCTACCGGCAGGTGGTCCGCGAGTGCGGCGGGGCGGGCCTTCTGGCCACCGAGATGATCGCCGCCCGCAGCGCCACCTGGATGGAGACACACCGCGGCGAGCATCCCGACCGGCTCTGGGGCGTGCGGGAGGAACCGCGGCCGCTGGCCGTGCAGATGTGGGACAACGATCCCGACAACCTCGCGCAGGTTGGCCGTCGGCTCGCCAAGGACTTTCTCGTCAGCGTCGTCGACCTCAATTTCGGCTGCCCCGTGAG
>JBIIOL010000411.1:0-3812 GCA_044336965.1 Pirellulales bacterium
CGGCGACAAGACGGCCGCCCGCGAACTGGCGAAGCAGGCCGGCGTGCCGATCCTGGCTGGCAGTTCGAAGCCGGTCATCGGCTTTCAGGACGCGCTGAAGATCGCCAAGGAACTCGGCTGGCCCGTGATGATCAAGGCGGCCCACGGCGGCGGCGGCCGTGGCATGCGGATCGTTCGCGGCGAGGACGAGCTGGCGGTGGCACTTGAAAGCGCGCAGCGAGAGAGCAAGACAGCCTTCGGCAGCGCGAGCGTGTTCGTCGAGAAGTTCATCCAGCGGGCGCAGCACATCGAGGTGCAGCTGCTCGGCGACATGCACGGCAATCTGGTCCACCTCTTCGAACGCGACTGCTCGGTGCAGCGGCGGCACCAGAAGGTGGTGGAGATGGCTCCCGCGCCCAACCTCGCCCCGGCCATGCGAACTGCCATCTGCGAGGCGGCGCTGGCGATCGGGCGGTCCGCCCGCTACGAGAACGCCGGCACGGTCGAGTTTCTCGTCGACGCCGATGCCAACCGCTTTTATTTCATCGAAGTGAATCCGCGGATCCAGGTGGAGCACACTGTCACGGAGGAGATCACCGGCGTCGACATCGTCCGCCGCCAGCTCCGCGTGGCGGAGGGCTGGAAGCTCTCCGATCCGCAGATCGGCCTCGGCGAACAGTCGCAGATCAAGTCGATGGGGGCGGCCATCCAGTGCCGCGTCACCACGGAGGATCCCGAGAATCGATTCCTCCCCGACTACGGCCGGATCACCGCCTACCGCTCGGCCAGCGGCATGGGCATCCGGCTCGACGCCGGCACTGCCTTCTCCGGCGCGGTCGTCACGCCCTACTTCGACTCGCTGCTGGTGAAGGTGACGGCGCGGGGGCTGACCCACGAGGAGGCCGCTGGCCACATCGAGCGCTGCCTGCAGGAATTCCGCGTCCGTGGCGTGAAGACCAACATCCCGTTCCTGATCAACCTCGTCACGCACCCCGACTTTCTCGCTGGCCGCTGCACCACGCGGTTCATCGACGAGACACCGGCGCTCTTCGACTTTCCGATCCGCCGCGACCGGGCCACCCGGGTGCTCGAGTACCTCGCCGACGTGATCGTCAACGGCAACCCGCTCGTGAAGGGACGGGCACCCGCAGCCCGCCGCAGCCCCTCACCCGTCCCGGCGTTCGACCGCCTGGCCCCCGTGGCAGCCGGCACGCGAACAAAGCTCAAGGAACTCGGGCCCCAGAAGTTCGCCGCCTGGGTTCGCCAGCAAAACCGGCTCTTCATCACCGACACGACGATGCGCGACGCCCATCAGTCGCTGCTCGCCACACGGATGCGGTCGTTCGACATGGTCGCCGTCGCCGATGCCTACGCACACCTGGCGCCGGGCCTCTTCTCGCTGGAGATGTGGGGCGGTGCCACGTTCGACACGTCGATGCGGTTCCTCAAGGAATGCCCATGGGACCGGCTGACCCAGCTGCGAGAACTGGTGCCCAACGTCCTCTTCCAGATGCTCCTGCGCGCGAGCAACGCCGTCGGCTACACGAACTATCCCGACAATGTCGTGCAGGCGTTCGTGAAGGAATCGGCCGCCAGCGGCATTGACGTGTTTCGCGTGTTCGACCCGCTCAACTGGGTGCCGAACATGAAGGTGGCGATCGACGCGGTGCTGGAGAGCGGCGCGATCTGCGAGGCGGCGATCTGCTACACCGGCGACGTGCTCGATCCCAAGCGGACGAAGTATTCGCTCGACTACTACGTGAAGCTGGCCAAGGAACTGGAGCAACTCGGCGCCCACATGCTCGCCATCAAGGACATGGCGGGCCTCTGCAAGCCGTTCGCCGCGGGCCGGCTCGTGAAGGCGCTGCGCGACGAGATCGGCATCCCGATCCACTTCCACACCCACGACACCTCCGCGGCCTCGCTGGCCAGCGCTCTCGAGGCAGCCCAGGCGGGCGCAAGCGTGGTCGATGCGGCGATGGCGAGCTTCGCGGGCCTGACCAGCCAGCCAAACTTGAACGCGATCGTGGAGGCTGTCCGCAACACGCCTCTCGACACCGGCCTCGATCCAGAGCCGCTCCGGCATCTCTCGCACTACTGGGCCGGCGTCCGCGACCACTACACGGCGTTCGAGTGCGACATGAAGGCGCCCGACGCCGACCTCTACCTCCACGAGATGCCGGGCGGCCAGTTCACGAATCTGCTCGAGCAGGCGAAGGCGCTGGGGCTGGGAGATCGGTGGGAGGAAGTCTGCCGGGCATATGCCGACGTCAACCAGTTGCTCGGCGACATCGTCAAGGTGACGCCCACGAGCAAGGCGGTGGGTGACCTCGCGCTCCTGCTCGTGACCAACGGCATGCAGGCGTCCGAACTCCTCTCCGACTCCCGCGACATGGCGTTTCCAGAGTCGGTAGTGGACCTCTTGGCGGGACGGATGGGCCAGCCGCCGGGAGGTTTCCCGCCGGACGTGGTGAAGCGGATCGTCCGCAACGGTGACATCGTGACGGGGCGTCCCGGCGCGTCGATGCCGCCGGCCGACTTCAAGGCGGCGGAGAAGAAGGTCGCGGAGCTCGTCGGACGGACGGCCTCACCGCGGGAAGTGCTCTCCTGGCTGCTCTACCCGCGGGTGTTCCAAGACTATGTGCAGCACGCCGCCAAGTATGGCAACGTGAGCGTGCTGCCCACACCGGCGTTTCTCGAGGGGCCGAAGCCGGGCGAGGAGTTGCCGATCGACATCGAGCCGGGCAAGACGCTGGTGGTCCGCCTGCTGACGGTGGGCGAGCCGCATGCCGACGGCACACGGACGGTGTTCTTCGAATTGAACGGCCAGCCGCGGAGCGTGTCGATCGCCGACAAGAGCCTGGAGGCGAAGATCCAGCGGCGGCCGAAGGCGACCGTGGGCGATGCCCGCGAGGTGGGTGCGCCGATGCCGGGCCTGATCGTGACGGTAGCCGTCCGGCCGGGCGACACGGTGACGAAGGGGCAGAAGCTCCTGAGCCTCGAAGCGATGAAGATGGAGACGACGGTCTACGCGGAGCGGGACGGCAAGGTGGCCGAGGTGCTCGTCAGCCCCGGCACGCCGGTCGAGGCCGCCGAACTGGTCGTCCGCTACGCCGACGCATGACCTCCCCAACAAAGGCGACACTGGCTATCTGCAGCACTCATACGTGCTGCAGATGAGGCGGAGAATCTTTTGGGCGAGACTGGCTCCTCCAACTATCCGGCCATCGGTGTAGTCGTCGAGACCGAACCCCGCTTTTTTGCCCCGCTCGACCTGCTGCGAGATCGCTGCCCGGCACATCTGCGTGATTGCCTCGATCTTCTTCACATTTCTGTCTGTTGTGATCATGTCGACTCCTGTGTAGGGCATGGGCCGAAAACATCATTCTGATCAGATGGTAAGGCTTGAACCGCACCACTTGAGGACGACGCGTGCGTGCGATCCCTGTCGGTTTGCTGAAGTGTTCGAATGACGCGATCAACAGCCTGGGTCTCGGTCGCGGAAATCTTTCCGAATCCCATAAACCCACCTGATGCATCTGCGATCAGACGACAGAGCCTGACAATTTCATCAATCAACTCGTTGTAAACCGCAGGATTGAGACTGGCCGAGGTTGCCGCAGAAAACTCTGTCCAAATCTCCCACAGCTCTTCGGTAGGCTTTTTGCGAAACCAGTCATGAGCAATCACCCTGGAGATAGTCTCCTGCGAGATCCCCTTGCTCACCAAAATGTCAGCGATGGCTTTCTTTTCTAGTTTCTCTGCGTTGCCATCAGCCCATGCAACAAGGATGAGTGGAACCCAAACAAAGTGCAGCGTCGATAATTCGAATC
>JBIIOL010000412.1:0-3810 GCA_044336965.1 Pirellulales bacterium
GACCCGCGTATAGGGGTCGATGCCGGGGGTGCCCGAGGTGAGGCGGCTGAATCGTGATCGCTGTGCGCTGGGCAGACTCACCGCCACGCGTGGCTGGATAATGCCGTGCCCGGCCGCGATGCGGGGGAGCGTGGCGTGGATCACGGGCCGGTTCAGGATGTGGGCCATGGCGCCCACCATCTCGCGAGCTGCGTCGCGGGGCAGGTCGGTGTCGGCGTCGAGTGTGATCACGTATCGCACCTGTGTGAGAAAGTCGGCCTTCCCGGCGATGCGGGAAAACCGGCAAGTCGGATCCGTGAGGGCCTCGCCGCGGAGGACGGCATTCAGGTCGGCAAGTTTCCCTCGCTTGCGTTCGCGGCCCATCCAGACGCCGTCGCGAGCATTCCATGCGCGGCTTCTGTGCAGCAGCAGGAAGGAGTCGTGGCGTTCGGCCGCGTAGCGATGATTGAGCGCGTCGATCCCTGCCACGGCCTGTCGGACCAATGGCTCGTCGGCGGTCAACGTTTCCGTCGAGGCATCGGAAAGGTCGGTGAGAAGGGCAAAATGCAGATGGGGATCGCGGTTGGCGAGGAAGCGGACCTCCAGGCCTTCGAGCAGCCGATCGACCATGGCCGGGTCGGTGAGCATCGCGGGCACGGCGACGAGTGTGCGGTGCTCCGCTGGAATGCCGTCCTTGAAGTCGAGCCGCGTCAAGGGGTGTGGCGGGACGATGAGCGTTGCTGCCCATGTGACAAGCCCCACGGCCAGATGCAGGGCCACCAGCACCAGTGGCACGGAGAGGATCCACCAGCGGCCCGCAGGGCCGGCCGCCTCGAGAAACAAGAAAACACCGGCGGCGGTCAGCGACGTGATCGCGGCCAGCAGCAGGCCGAGCGTGCTCCGTTGGGCTGCCGCGATGCATGACCGCCATGGTGCAAACCATGCCGCCACCCCGACGAAGCGGCAGCCGAGCTCGTGCATGAGCCGGTCGCGACCGGCGTCGACGAGCCAGTAGCCGACGTGTGATTCACGATTGGGCGCTGCCTGTGGGACGGCGCCAGTGGCATGGCGTGCCAGCGCCACGGCCCGCTGCGCGACATCCTCTTCGCTCAGGCCGGTCCGCCGTGCGATCGTCTCGACGCAGGTCCGGTAACGGTTGCGGGTGGCGAAGTCCATCCGGGCATACACGTCGGCAGGATCATCGCCGAGCGTCTGCTCCACGATGCTGTGGCTGCGGACGAAGTCGCGCCAATCGTGGACCGCGAGGAACCGCAGGCTGCCGATGCTGTTGCCGATCGACACCTGATCGGCTGCCTGCGACTGGCCCTCGGCCAGCACCATCTGCTCGATCGTGAGACCCTGCCCCGCGAGGCAGTGCTCGAGCCACGTGACGGCCAGAGCGAAGGCGGGCGAGTGGCCCTGCAACGCCCGCGTGAACTCGGCGAGAAAGGCACCGGACAGGGGAGGGGAGGCCCGCGTCATGTCTGCCAGAACGGCGACGAGGTCGGCTGGCCGTCTCTCCGCGGCCGCGAGCAGCCTGTCGGCCCAGTCTGCGGCGATGTCGCGGTCGCGCCGAGCGGATGCGAGCCGCTGGGCCACGCGGCGGAGGTTTTCGATCAGGGCCAGCCGCAGCATCAGCGGCATGGCCCAGAGTTCGCCGAGCGTGAGTGGGCAGACCGACTGGTGGGCTGCGATGAAGGCGTCGAGGGTGGATGCTTCGACACGGCCGTCGCTATGGGCGACCAACTCCATCGCGATGCGGTAGGTTCGCGGGCAGTCGGAGGTGAGTGCGGGCAGTTGGTCGAGATAGGAACGGGGCAGGAGCCTGCGGGTCGAGTGAATCTGCTCCTCGAGCAGATAGAAGTTGTCGAGCAGCCACTCCGATGCCGGGGCGTTGCGTCGGCCCCGCCTGGTCGCAGCGGCGAGCAGTTCGTAGGTATCGAACAGGACACGCTCGTTGTCGGCCAGCCGCGTGAGCAGCCGACCGGACGTGCGATGGCTCGCGAGGCGATGGGAACTGGCCACCATGCGGGCGTGCCGCTGCAGTTGCTCCATGGAGAGCAACTCGCCGCGGAGGGGCAGTTCGTCCGCCAGTCTGCTGCCACCGCGCAGCGGCGGATCGCCGTCCGCTGGTGCGAATCGCGTGTCGAGTTGTGAGGCGTCCTTGTCCGTGATGGTCCGCGGCGCGAGCCGGCGGACCATGTCCATCAGAGATGGAACATGCACGGTGGGTCTCCGACGTTGGCCTTCCTCGGAGGGAGGTCGGCCCCCATCACTCTTGCACCGGGACGTGTGAAAAGCCAGTGTCGGTCCAGAAACACATGAGCACGCTTCACCACGACGGCCTCGTCCGCCCGCCTGCAAGCGGGGTCGCGGTCCTGTCGATTGGACTGGCATGCTACCGCTGCCGGCCGGCCGACACCTCTCCGCGGTGTGGTCGCAGCATGCAGCGGTTTGAGGCAGGGACATCTATTCCGTCAGGCGGGAGGGCCGCATCAAAGGTCCCTTGACCGGTGAGAAGCTCCGCAGCCTGCGGCAGGAACGGCGGCTACGGACCAAGGTTGTCCGCCAGCCTCGCTATCACACCCGTGCCCGAGCCACCCTTCAGACGACTCCGCTTTCAGGAGGGCCAGCACATGCCGCAGACCGATGCCCCGCCGTGTTGTCTCTTGGAATCGTGGGACACCAGCCGCAAGGTCTGGGTGGCCGCTCCAGCCCGCTATGAATCCATTGCCACCGCGACGGCGGCTGCGACCGAGCGGGGTGTGTATCGCGTTGTCTTCGTCCACGGCGACCGCAGGCTGGAAATGGACCTGTTCGCCATCGTCTGACCTTGGCCCATCTTTCACGCGGGCGTCGCGGCCGAACCGAAACCGTGGCGGCCAAAGAAGTGACGAGCGGTTGTGAATCGCTTCAATACCGGTTTCCTCGTGCGATTCCGCCTTGAGGCTTCGAGTGTTTTCTGGGACTTTCCCGTGAATGCCACGCAGCTGTCGGTGGCGCATCCCATGCACGCACAAAGTCACTCTCTATGCTTCGGAAAAACATCGCGAATGGGCGTGCATGGCTCGTTGGGTGCGCCTTGCTGCTTCCCCTGACAGGTTTCGCGGAAGACCCACTGCTTGGTCTGCCAGCGTTGCCCAGCGATGAGCAACTTGCCCTGCCGACGAATCTCGCAACTCTTTTTCCCATCGATCGCGGTTCAGGAGATACGACGAGTCAACTTCACCTCGAGCCGGTCGCAAAGCCCATCGACTCGGTCGTTCAAACCCCGTGGAAAGCACCCGCCTACAGCACGGCAACGCAACCGGGTGTCGTGCTGAGCCAGACGCAAAAACTGCCTTGGGGGCTTCAGGCTGAATGGAGAGTCGGTGTCGCGGCGCCTTCAAGAGCGATTGGGGCGGTGGAGTTGCAGGATACGTCTTTATGGTCCGTGAAGACGGGCATCGGCGACAAGTTCTTTGTCTATCTGCACGACAAGGGCAGTGGATTCGTGAAGTATTTCGGTGACTCGCTTTCCGTGTACGGAAGGATCGTGAACGGCACCGACAAGCGGGCGACGCCAACGACGGTTCAGTTGGGTGCGTCACGGTCGTTCTGAGCGATCCGGATGTAAGCGGTCAACAAAAAAAGCTGCCGCCCCCGAAGGGGCGGCAGCCGTAGGAACCATTTGGTGGGCTGCATCAACGGCAGGCCCGTCGACTCGCCGCTATCGGCGCAGCCCTCCCGTACAGTCAGTTTGCGTCACTAGACCACCTCCTCTCGTTGAAGGAATCCCAGCCGTCGCGATCACTGCGAGATCGCCGCCGGGCTGTTATCTCCCCGGCCGTC
>JBIIOL010000413.1:0-3800 GCA_044336965.1 Pirellulales bacterium
ATGATAGAACCGCTGCTTGTGGGCGAGCGTGCCGTCGGCATTCACCTGGTAGCTGTAGACCCAGTGGGTGCGGCTGTCGGCGACGTAGAGCAGGCTCTGATCGGGTGACAGGCAGAGCCCGTTGGAAAACTTCAGGCCGGTGTCGACAACGGTGTCGGTAAACGTGCCGCCGTCGGCGGATTTCAGGCAGTGGATCTTGCTCGGCGACTTTCCATCCCAGCCCGGTTCGGTGACGTAGACCACGCCGGCTGCATTCACGACCACGTCGTTGCCCCGCCAGCCCTGCACGAGCGTCGTCGGCTGCTTGGCCGTGTCCCAGGCGAGGATCGCCGTGTCGCCGCCACTGGCTGCCACGAGTCGGCCGTCGGGAGCGAAGCTCTGGCCGTCACCCTTGTGCGAATCGGCGAGCCAGATCTCCGGCTTCCAGTCGGGCGTGACGCGGTAGGTCTTTCCGTCGCCCACGTCGTTGAAGAAGAGTTCGCCCTTGGCGTTGGCCGCGGGGCCCTCGGTGAACTTGTAGCCCTCGCCGACGAGCCGCCAGTTCTCGCCCGGCACGAGAATCTCCTGAAGCTGCGGGCTGCCCATTCCGGCGGTCACCGGCTTTGGCCAGCCACGCCACAGCCATGCAAACGTTTCCGGAAACAGTTCCGTGGCGTGCTTGCCGTTGTGGCCACCATCGCCCCACGCATGCCGCACGTCGTAGCCGGCGAACTCGAGCGACCGCTGCATCGCCTGATTGGCCATCCACCAGTCGCCAGCATAGATGTTGAGGTCGTTCGAGCCGTCCTCCAGGAAAATCCGCAGCGGCTTCGGCTCTACCTTGCGGATGAGCGTGGAATAGGCATGGCCGCCCCGCAGGCCGACATACGTCCCGATGCCGCTGGAGACCCGTGAAAAGGCGTCGGGCCGTTCCCAGGCCGCCGTGAAGGCCGCGATCGCACCGCTGGAGGTGCCGCCGATCGAGCGGTCGTTGCCGTTCTTCGAGAGCACGATAGCCCTGCCGTCGGTAGTTTTTTTCGTCTCGACGGCGGGCAGGACTTCGTCCAGCAGAAACCGGGCGTAGTCGGGGCCGAGGCCGTCGTATTCGAAGCTCCGGTTGAAACGGTCGAGCGCTCCCTCCCTCGTGGCGGGCACGACTCCCGGCTTCACGAAGACGCCGATCATCACCGGGATCTGCTTCTCGGCGATCAGACGGTCGAACACCTCGGGGGCGTTGAACTGGATGCCGTCCTGATTGACGTGTACGCAGGCGGGCGTCGTGCCGTCGTATTGTTTCGGCACGTAGACCGAAACCTCCCGGGTCGTGCCCGGGAAGATCGTGCTTTTGTCGAACGTGAAGGAAATCACCTCGCCCTTGGGTATGGCGACCGCGGCCCCAATGGCCGCGGGAGTTGCTGCCGCGGGCGTCGCCGCCGCCGGAGCCTGGAAAGCCACGGCATGAGCCGTTACGGCGGGCCGTGTGCTGGCGGCGGCCGGTGGCTGCCGCTTCTCGATCCGGTAGATCGCCTTGTCGGTGCGGAGGTAGATTGCCCGGTCGACCGCCGCGGGCGTGGCCATGATCTGGCCGTCGAGCTGGTTCGTCGCCTCGAGGGCGAAGGTGCGGCCGGGCTTGATCACGAAGGTTGCGCCATCCCGGTTGCCCACGTAGATCCGGCCGTCGGCTGAGAGCGGCGACGACGAAAAATTGCCACCGAGCCGCTCCGTCCAGACCGCGTCGCCGGTCTTTGCATCGAGGCAGGTGGCCACGCCCTTGTCGCTGACCATGTAGAGTTCATCCCCGACCACCAGCGGCGAGGGCATCTGGGGAGCGCCCTTCTTCTCCCGCCAGGCAATCGTGGGGGCGGCCGAGGCGTCGCCGAGCTTCAGGGCGAGCAGTTCGGGCTGCATGAAGCTCGTGCTGATGTAGAGCATGCCGTGGGCCGTGACGGGCCGCGGCACGATCGAGAAGCCGAGCACGCCGTAACCCATCTTCCAGAGTTCCTTCCCCGTGGCGGGGTCGTAGCCGTAGAGCCAGTCGGCCGCCGGCGAGACGAGCACCTCGCGCCCGCCAAGCGTGAGCATCATCGGCGTGCCATAGGCCTTCTTGAGCTGGGGGTCGTTGCGGAGTTCGCCGCTGCGAGCGGTCTTCCAGGCCACCTTCCCGGTGGCTGCGTCGAGGGCGACGATCGATTGCGTGTCGCTCCCATCGCAGTGGAAGATCAGCTTGTCATGCCAGAGCAGGGGAGTGCTGCCGGGGCCATTCTCGTGGTTGAGCCGTTGGTCGCGGTTTTTCCAGACCACCTTCGCTGTTGTGGTGTCGACGCATGCGGTGCCGAAGTCGCCGAAGTGGCAGTAGAGCCGGCCGGCAGCGAGAACCGGCGAGGGGGAGGCGTAGGAGTTGAGCGCGTGGATCGGCTGCGGGTCGGTGACGACCATCAGTTCGATGTCGTGCAGGAGTTTCCCCGAATCGCGGTCGACACAGAGGGCATGCAGCGACACCGGTCCGGAGACATTGAGCGGCTGACTCGGCTTGACGCCCTCCAGTCGCTTCTTCTTCTCCTCCTCGGTGAGCTGCGTTTCGATCGCCGTGGTCATCCAGATCTGCTTGCCGTCGATCACCGGCGACGACCAGCCCCGGCCCGGGAGCGGTGTCTTCCAGGCAATGTTTTCAGTTTCGCTCCAGGTGACAGGCAGGTCGCGGGTCGCGACGGCATGCCCCTGACCGTCGGGACCCCGCCACTGCGGCCAGTCGGCGGCGGTCGCACCGGAGCCGGAGACGGCGGTGCTTATCGCCGCGGTGAGGAAGACGAGTCTCGTTGCGGGCGAGGCGAAAGGCTGCATCATTTGGTTCCTGGGGCTGGCGTATCCGCACCCAAGAGCATCTCGCATGGCGGCGCAACCGGCAAGCGGCGGGGACCGCGTTCAGCCCCTCACCGATGCTTCCGGCTGCATACACCCCTGCGATCCCCCGGCTTGCGCCGGGGGCTTTTATGCGGGGGGTGCCTGTCCCATACAAGCCCTGAGCGCAAGCGACGGGATGGAGCGTCCGGCGGTTTGCGATCCCGTGCGATCCCCCGGCTTGCGCCGGGGGCTTTTGTGCGCGCTGCCCCGTCGTCTATCCGAACGACCGGGGCTGGCCGGTGGCCTCGAGCACCGAGAGCCAGAGGTCGCCGTCGGGGGCCACCTGGTTGCGGTGGCTCACCGCCAGCGGGATCGGGATGTGGACAAACCGGCCGTGCCAGCGGCCCACCACCATCTCCGTGCGGCCCGCCATCGCCGCATGCACGGCGTTCTGCGCGAGCCTGAGGCAATAGACGCTGTCGTAGGGATTGGCCCGCACACTGCGAATCAGATAGCTCGGGTCGATGTATTTGAGGTTCAGTTCCATGCCAGCCGCCGCGAAGTGGTCGGCGATCCGGGCCTTGAGCAAGAGCCCCACGTCCTGCAGTTTGCGGTTGCCGGAGGCGTCGTGCCCCTCGGCGGTCTGCTCGATCAGGTCTTGCCCAGCTCCTTCCGCCGCCACGATCACGGCATGTCCGCTGCGTTTGACCCGTTCGAGCAGGTGATCGAGCAGGCCGTGCGGACCGTCCAACTGAAAGGGCACCTCCGGGATCAGCACATAGTTGGCATCGGGCTCGGCGAGCGACGCGTAGCAGGCGATGAAGCCGGAATGGCGGCCCATCAGCTTCACGAGTCCCACGCCGTTGGGCGACGCCTTCGCCTCGACGTGGGCCGACTGGATCGCCTTCGTCGCCTCGCCGAACGCGGTCTGGAAGCCGAACCTCTGGTCGATGTAGGGGATGTCGTTGTCGATCGTCTTC
>JBIIOL010000414.1:0-3796 GCA_044336965.1 Pirellulales bacterium
GTTCGCGCTTGATGCGCTGCTGGCCCTGGAGGCCCTGCCTGCCGGCAACGAACAGGCGGCAGCGACCCGCGGCTATCTCGACACGTTTGGCGACGGCAGCGGGCTCGACTACGTCCACCGCTGCTGCCTGGCGCGGGCGTGGGCCTCCCAGCCGACAGATGCCTTCCCTGCAGAACATCGCACGGCCCTGCTCGCCGGCGTGGAGCGTCACCGCACGACCGACGGTGGCTACAACTCCCGCTCCGGCGCGGCCCGTGGCACCGCCTACGGCTGTTTTCTCGCGGTGAACGCCCGTGCCGATCTGAAGCAGCCAATGGCCGAGACCGGGGCTGAGGCTGATCGGCTGGTGGCGTGCGTCAACTCGCTCCGCGCCGCCGACGGCGGCTGGTCGAATTCCGGTGATCAGCCGGAGGGATCGACGACCGCGACGGCAGCGGCGATTGCCACGCTGCGCACGCTCGGCCGGCCCGCCCCCACGGGGGCTGCCGAATGGCTCCTCGCCCGACGTCATCCGTCCGGTGGGTTCACGGCCGCACCCGACGCACCGATCCCCGATCTGCTCTCGACCGCCGTCGCGCTCCATGCTCTCGATGCCCTGGAGGCGCCGTGGCGAGAGTACCGCGAGAGCATGCTCGACTTTCTCGACACGCTGTGGACGGCCGAAGGCGCCTTCCACGGCTCATGGGCCGACGACGAGCCCGATGCGGAGTACACGTTCTACGGGCTGGTCGCCCTGGGCCATTGCAGCGTGTGACCGTAGACCGGGTGCCCCCAGCGATCCCCCGGCTCGCGCCGGGGGCTTCTATGATTTCATACAAGCCCTGAGCGTGAGCGACGGGATGGTATCGTGATCGTCCATGCTCTCTCCCCACTCCATCCTCGACTCCGACGCGTTTCACGCCGCACGCCGCGCGGCCGTGGCAGAACTGCTCGGTAGAAGAACCTCCGCCGGTCACTGGGTCGGAAAGCTCTCGTCGAGCGCTCTCTCCACGGCCACAGCAATCAACGCCCTGCGGCTCGTCGATGCCCGTGCCCATGCCGCGAGGATCGAGGCCGGCGTGCAGTGGCTCGCCGCCACGCAGCTGGCCGACGGCAGTTGGGGCGACACCATCGCCAGCAAGGGCAACCTCTCCACCACGCTTCTCTGCTGGGCGGCGGTGGGGCCGCTCGCCGACGGCCGCCCCGCGGGCGACGGCGTGAAAGCTGCGGTCGAAAGGGCTGCCGCCTGGATTCGCGGGAAGGCTGACAGCCTCGAACCAGCAGCGATCGCGGCGGCGTTGGCGGCCATCTACGGCCGCGACCGCACGTTCAGCGTGCCGATCCTCACGCACATCGCCCTCTGCGGGCGGTTCGGTGATCCGCGGCGATCTGAAACGTGGCGGGTGATTCCGCAGTTGCCCTTCGAACTGGCGGCGTTGCCACAGGCTTGGTTTCGCCTCGTCGACATGCAGGTGGTGAGCTACGCGCTCCCCGCGCTCATCGCCATCGGGCAGGTACGGCATGCGGTCGCGCCGACAAGGGGCGTACTCACACCGCTCCGCGATGCCGCCCGCGAGCGAACGCTCCGCACCCTCGCCGACATCCAGCCCGAGAACGGCGGCTATCTCGAGGCGACGCCGCTGACGTCGTTCGTGACGATGAGCCTCGCTGGTATGGGGCTGGCCGAACACACGGTGGCCCGCAGAGGCGTGGCGTTTCTTACGCAGTCGCAGCGGCCTGACGGCGCGTGGCCGATCGACACAAACCTCGCCACCTGGGTGACGACGCAGTCGGTGGCGGCACTGGCCGCCGGCGGCCGACTGGCGGAGCATCTCGGGCCGCGTGATCGGGAGGCGATCCGCCACTGGCTGCTCGGACAGCAGTGGCGGCGTGTGCACCCCTACACGGGCGCTGCGGCCGGCGGCTGGGCGTGGACCGATCTGCCCGGCGGCGTCCCCGATGCCGATGACACGAGCGGCGCCGTGGTGGCGCTGTCTCAGCTCGACGCGGCGGAGGCCTGCGTTCCGACCGACGCGGTGCGGCACGCAGCCGCGGCGGGGCTCGACTGGCTGGCGAATCTCGCCAACCGCGACGGCGGACTGCCGACGTTCTGCCGCGGCTGGGGCCGGCTGCCGTTCGACACGTCATGCCCCGACATCACCGCGCATGCCCTCAGGGCAGCCGAGTGCTGGGCGCACGCCGGCTCGACGCGAGACGATGCGGCACCGTGGCGGCGCATGCTGGCGCCGGCGCGTCGGTATCTGGTGAACACGCAGGCGGCGGATGGCTCTTGGTCTCCGCTCTGGTTTGGCAACGAGCTTCATGCCACGCAGGCAAACCCGACCTATGGCACCGCGCGTGTGGTGCTGGCCACACTCGACCCGCGGGGCGCCGAGTGGCTCCTGGCATGCATGGCCGCCGATGGTGGCGTGGGCGGCGGGCCAGGCCTGACGCCCACCATCGAAGAGACAGCCCTCACGGTCGAGGCACTGGCACGCGTGGCGGCGGAGTCACGCGACGCCACGCTGCGCGGCCGCGCGACCGACGCCGTGGCATCCGGCGTGGCATGGCTTCTTGAACACACCACCGCAGGCACGCGTTTTCCCGCCGCCCCGATCGGCTTCTATTTCGCGAAGCTCTGGTACGACGAGGAGCTCTATCCGCTCGCGTTCACAGTGGCGGCACTGGAACGGGCGGCGAAATTGCCCGACTAGGATTCGAACCTAGACAAAGGGAACCAAAATCCCTTGTGCTACCGTTACACCATCGGGCATTAGGGGCTTTTTAGCACAGTCCTCGGGCAGACCGTAAGCCGCGGGGCAGGAATCTGGGCAAATGCCGTCGCCTGCCCGGCGACCGGCTCGGCCAGTTCTTCGCCGGCGGCTGCGACGCGGTCTTTCGGTTCTGAGCCCTTACCGGGGCAGTTTGGGCCACTGGAGATCTATGGCGGTGGCTCCACGGCGGCCTTGGCCAGCTTGCTCGTGACCGCAAAGGAAAGCTGCTCCAGTTCGATCGCCAGATCGACTGCCACGATCTGCACGTGCGGCGGCAACGCGAGCGTGACCGGGGCGAAGTTCACGATCCCCTCGATGCCGGCGGCCACCAGACGCTCGGCCACGGCCTGCGCGTGTTCGGCAGGCACCACGATCAAGCCAAGTCGGACACCCGAGGATTTCACCACCTCAGGCAGATCGTCGATATGCCGAACGCGGATTCCCTGGATCGTCTGCCCCACCTTCGCAGGGTCGGCGTCGAAGGCCGCGTGAATCGAAAAATTCTGCCGGCCGAAGCCACGGTAGCCGAGCAGCGCCTGGCCGAGGTTGCCCACGCCAACCATCACCACCGTCCATGGCTGGTTCGTGCCGAGGATGTCCCGCATCGCCCGGATCAGTTCGTCGCAGCGATAGCCGACGCCGGGATAGCCAAACTGCCCGAAGAAGCCGAGGTCTTTGCGGACCTGGGCATCGCTGAAGCCCAGCAAGGTGCCCAACTGGCCGGATGAAATCGTCTGCTGGCCGGCCGCCTCCAGCCGTTGCAGTTCGCGCAAGTAGAGGCTCAGGCGGCTGACTACCACCTTGGGCACGGGGGCGTCGGACGGGAGTTCTCCCGGCGGCAGAGTCTGCGGTCGCTGGTCTGGCATGCAAAGTCCCCTGACCGGAACCCGGAACGGGCATGAATCTACCGGGATACCCCTCAAATACCAATCAAGGTGTGACGGTCGTGCCGTCGGCGACGACTGTAACATGCCTGGGGCTCTGGAAAAACAGCGCGGATTGCGTGGACTCGTCAACTTGCGGCGAGTTTGTGGTCGATCCTT
>JBIIOL010000415.1:0-3783 GCA_044336965.1 Pirellulales bacterium
CCGCTTCACCAGCCCTTTTTGCGAGACCAACTCCGCGAGCACGCGGAGAACCTCGACTGAATCGCCGTTGCGGGCGAGCAGGCCCTCAAAAAAGTCGATGTCGAAGTCGAGCTGGTTCAGCCCGCCGAACCAGTCGTCATGGGCATGCGACTGCCGTCGGCTGCGGGTGTCGCCGCGCACGGAACCGCCGGAGTCGGCGTTGGAATCGTCGGCAGGACTATCGCGGCCGGACATCGTGAATGCTCGTGATCGGTCTCGGTGGGAAACATCTGCCGTCGGTCAAAGCTCACTTCTTGCGGCCACCGCCCTTGCCTGGCGGTGGGGCTTCCGGAGCGGAGTCGTCGGGGTGATCCCAGTCGGGATCGTTCTCCTCCTCCTCGAAGTCGTCATCGAATTCGTCGTCGAAATCGTCGAAGCTGGATTCCTCGTCGGCGGCGGGCTGGGCAACCGCGAGATCCTCCTCGTCGCCGAGATCCTCCTCATCGTCGTCTGGGTCATCGACACACTCGATGCGGCTCGTGCCGAGGTGCTCAACGGGGGCCGTGCCTGCGGGAACGAGCAGCCCCGCTCCAGGCGTCAGGGATGGGAGGGCAGGCCAGATGGACGGAGAGACGTCGATGGGAAGCGGCGTAATCAGCATGGGCGAAAAATCTCAGGCTGGGGGACTGGTGCGGATTGGACGAAGGGATGCAGCCGGACCGGGAACATACACCGGGAAACCATGAAGCCAGAGAAAACAGTTTTGGCCCGGCCGCGTCAAGCCTCGGGACGGGGCCCACAAACTATACGCTTTCCGGGCCGTGGAACCTCACCTCGGACCACAACGCGGGCGTCAGGTGTGGTAGTCGGCGTTGAGCCGGACGTATTCGGCGGTCAGATCGCTCGAATAAAACCGGATTGTGCCCGGTCCGGAGCCAAAATCGAGTTCGATGAGGGTCTCCCGGGAGGCTTGGATCGACGCCGAAACGGCTCCGCCGTCGAACGCAACCGGAGCCCCGTCCCGGAAGAGCAAGGTGCCGTTGAGTCGCAGCAGGAGCTTTTCAGGGTCAAACTTCACCCCGGCGTAGCCCGCTGCGGAGACGATTCGGCCCCAGTTGGGGTCAGCGCCGCAGATGGCCGTCTTCACCAGCGGGCTGTCAGCGACGCTCCGGGCGAGTTGCCTCGCGTCGTCGCGCGAGCGGCAACCGCGCACCTCGATTCGCAGCACGTGCGTCGCCCCCTCGCCGTCGTCGGCGATCTCGCGGGCCAGCGTTTCGCAGGCGTCCAGGAGCGCTTTGCCGAAGGCGTCGAGCCCCTTTCCAGCAAGCGTCTTGCCGCCGGCGGCCCCGTTGGCAAGCAGCAGCACGGTGTCGTTGGTGCTCGTGTGTCCATCCACGCTCACGCAGTTGAACGTCTGCTCCGCCGCCTCCCGCAGGAGCCGCTGGGCATCGTCCGCCGCGACCGGGGCATCGGTGAGGATCACGCCGAGCATCGTGGCCATCCGCGGGCCGATCATCGCTGCGCCCTTGGCCATGCCGAAGAGGGTGTAGCGATGGCCATCCACGGTGAACGACGAGCCGGAGAGCTTCGGCCGGGTGTCGGTCGTCATCATGCCCCTGGCCGCGGTGACGGCCGAATCGGCGTCGCTGCCGAGCTTGGCAGCCACGATCTCGATGCCGGCTCGAATCTTTTCCAGTGGCAGGAACTCTCCGATGATGCCCGTGGACAGCACCAGGGCACCTTCCTCGTGCACGCCCACGGCCTCGGCGGCGGCGGCAGCCATGGCCCGTGCGTCGTCGAGTCCGCGTCGACCCGTGCAGGCGTTGGCGTTGCCCGAATTGATGGCGACGACCCGAAAACCCTCGCCTGGCGTGCGGCTGCGGTCGAAGGCCACCGGCGCCGCGAACACGAGGTTCGTCGTGTAGACGCCCGCTGCCGTGGCGTCGCGGTCGGACACGATCAGCGAGATGTCCTCACGGGTGGGGTTTCGTTTCAGCCCCGCATGGGCGCCGGCGGCGCGGAACCCCTGGGGCAGGGGAGGAATCGGCAGGCGAACGGGTGTTTCGGCGATGGCCATGGTTTGTCTCTCAGATGATTCCGCTCGTCCGCCAGGATGGCATTGCCGGCGTGTTTACAGGAGCCCCGTGGTTTCGGGGAGGTCATAAAGGACGTTGAAATTCTGGACGGCGGCGCCCGCCGCCCCTTTGACGAGGTTGTCCTCGCAGCTGATCAGGAGCACGCGGCCGCGAACGACGCGGGCCGTGATGTCGATGAAATTGGTGTCGACGGTGTCCTTCGTGCCGGGCAGGTGGTCCACGATCCGCACGAACCGCTCGCCTGCGTAGGCATCGCGCAGCATGTGCATCACGTCCTGCTCGCCGATGGGAGCCTTCGGCCGGATGTAGATCGTGGAGAGGATGCCGCGGTCCATGGGGGCGAGCTGGGGCGTGAATATGACGCTGGGCATCGTTGCCGCGTGCCGGTTGATGATCTGCTCGATCTCCGGCGTGTGGCGGTGCCGGCCGACGTTGTAGGCCGACATGCTCTCGTTGCATTCCGGGAAATGGGTCATCAGCTTGGGCGATCGGCCTGCACCGCTCACGCCGCTCTTGGAATCGATGATGATGTCGTCGGTCTCGAACAGGCCGCTCTTCAGCAGCGGCGCCAGCGGCACGATCGCCGACGTCGCGTAACAGCCTGGATTGGCGACGAGCGACTGCCCTTTGATCCGGTCGCGAAACAGCTCCGGGAGGCCGTAGACCGTTTGTCCGAGCCGGGCCGCGTCGGGGTGTTCGTGTCCATACCATTCCAGGTAGGTGGCGGCGTCGTCGAGCCGGTAGTCAGCGCTCAAGTCGATTACCTTCGCGCCAGCGGCCAGCACCTTCGGGATGATCTCGGCGCTGGCGCAGTGCGGCAGGCAGCTGAACACGCACTCGGCCCGGCTGCCCACCTGCTCGGGCGAGAGGTCCTCGAGCGGCCGGTCGAGCCGACCCACGAGGCTGGGATGCACGCTCGAGACCGGCGTGTTTCCTTCCTGCCGGCTGGTGACGGCGACGATCTCGGCCTGCGGATGCCGCAGCAGGATCTTGATGGTTTCAAGTGCCGTATAGCCGGTGGCGCCGAGGACAGCGACTGTGATCATCGGAAGAACCTAGGGGGTTGCGAGAGGGGCATTTTTATAGCGGGCGGAGGCGAAATCCTCCACTTCGCCGTCAGCCACCCATCAGCCGCGTTTCGATCAGCCGGATCAGCCAGGTGGCTACGGCAGGCTTGGTGCCCCGCTTTTCGCCGACGAGTGCATGGTGGGCGTCGTAGACGGCGACGGCGTTTTTCATCGATTCGAGGGCCGCCAGGTCGTTCACAACGATCAGGTCGCACTGCTTGGCCGTGACCTTGGCACAGGCCCGCGTCTTGTCGGCACCGGGTTCCAGGGCAAAGGCGACGCACCAGGTGGCCCGCCGTCCGCTGGATGGCTGCCGCTTGACGCGGGCTGCCAGTGTGGCGATCACGTCGGTGGTGGCCCGAAGCTTCAGCGACAGACCGGCAGCCGTGCGGGGAATCTTGCCAGCCATGGGCCGCACGGGCTCGAAGTCGCACGGGGCCGCCGCCGCGATCACGCCGTCAGCCTCCGGGAGTTCATCGATCGCAGCCGCCAGCATCTCGGCCGTGGTCACCACCGGGATCACGCGGGCCCGAGCGGGATACTGCACGCTGACGGGTCCGCTGACGATTGTCACCTGATGGCCACGGGCCAGGGCCGCCTGGGCGATCGCCCGAGCCATGCGGCCGCTCGAGGCGTTGGTG
>JBIIOL010000416.1:0-3781 GCA_044336965.1 Pirellulales bacterium
CGACGTCTATCGCCGGCTGTCGCGGGTGACGGGCGAAGGGCAGGTCGATGATCTGGCAGCAGAACTGGTGGACCGATTCGGCCCCTTGCCGGCCGAGGTGACCCGGATGCTGGAGTTTGCCCGGCTGCGGGTCGCCGCCGCGGCCCATGGCATCGATTCCATCACCCGGCAGCCGGGTATGCTGATGATCGGCCATCACGACCTGCAGGCCATGCAGCGGCTGCGGGCGTCCTGGCAGGCTGGGGGGAAGACGCTGCGCGTAGTAGGTGAAAAAAGCGCCGTTGTCCCGTTAGACCAGCGGGTGTGTGACGATCCAGACAGGCTGCTGGCGGCGGTCAGGACGCTCTTGCGACCCGCTCGTGGGCGTCCCTATAGTCCCCCGCCCGCGTCGAAAGCCGCGCGGTCGTAACCGCGGTGTGCCGGGTTGTTTCAGGATGTCCCAGACCGAGACCGTGATGCTCCATCCCGGCCGCCATTTCCAGACACGCAGCAGCATCGCATGCACATGCTGCGCCCTCGCCCTGCTCGCCTCCGGCCTCGCGTCAGCCCAAAACGTGTCGCAGCCGGCCGACGACCCCGCCGCGGCTGCGTCGCCAGCCACCTCGGCGGCCGCCGCACGCAGCATGGTCGGGCCCGGACAGACGCCGCATGTTCCCAAGGCCCTGTCGCGGCCCGAGGGCTGGCCCGGTGGCAAGACCGATGGCAAGGGCGACTCGGACAACCATGTGCTGTCGAGCATCCTTCCCAACCCCGGTGGCCCGCTCGAACCGATCGCCACTCCGATCAACGCCGCCGATGCGAAGGTGGCGGGAAAGTCGGGCGTTATCCAGGCGGGCTTCGAGGAGACTTTGCCGTCCGGTGCGGCAGCCGCAGGGCAGCCTGCGGGCGTGCAGTCACTGGATAATGCGCGGGTGGTCGCCCGGGTCGGCCCGGAGGTCGTGCTGGAAGGCGATCTGCTCACCCCCACGGCGTTGGCCTGGCTCGACAAGGTCTCGGGAGGACTCACACCGGAACAGGTCCGTGAACTCAAGACGCAGATCTGCCGCCAGGTCATCAAGCAACATGTTGAATCAATGGTCATCTACGTGGATGCCTGCCGGACGATTCCCGAGGACCGGATACCGGAGATCGAGAAGAAGGTCAACGAGGCGTTCGATCAGCAGCAGCTGCCGCGTCTGGTCAAGGATGCGGGAGTTGCCAATGCGCTCGAATACGACCAGCTCCTGCGGTCTCGTGGGCAGTCACTCGACCGAATCCGCAAGACCTTCTTCGAGCGGGCCCTTGCACAGCAATGGATCCAGCAGAAGGTGGTCAATGATGGGGAGATCCCTCACGCTGAGATGATTGCCTGGTACCAGAATCACCTGACCGAGTACGACTATCCTGCCAAGACGCGATTCGAACAGCTCACGGTGAAGATCACGCCCAGTCGGCCCCGCGGTCAGGCGTGGAGCACGTTGGCGGCCATGGGCAACGAGGTGATGCAGGGTAAACCGTTCGGGGACGTCGCCCGGGCCCGTTCCGAGGGGCCGACGGCGGCAACCGGCGGCAGCTTTGACTGGACGACCAAGGGCAGCCTCGTGTCGAAGGTCGTGGACGAGGCTGTGTTCACGCTGCCCGTCGGCCAGTTGAGCGCGATTCTCGACGACGGCTCGGCCCTGCACATCGTGCGAGTGACCGAGAGGGTCGATGCCGGTCGCATCCCCTTTATCGAAGCGCAGGTGGAGATCCGCGGCAAACTCTACGAAGAACGCCGAACGCGTGAGATGGAGGAGTATCTCGCCGGGGTCCGTGAACGCACTCCGGTCTGGACGATCTTTGACGACGATCCCGGCGGACCGTCGCAGGCTGCCGCGCAGACCGCCAGTCAACCCCGCACGACGCGGTGACGGTCGGCGGCGGTTTCCACGGTGATTGCCGACCCGTGCCGAGCGGGCTAGACTGCCGCCTCAGGCAGATGCTTGCGTCTGGCGCTCCGGCTGCCCCATCGCCAAGGAGATTGGCCCCATGAGTGCTCCTCAAAACACATCCGCTTCGAGCCCGGCCGCCGCTCCCCCGTGGCCTGGTGCCAAGGCCGACGGCACCGCCCGGCTGGAAATCAACGGCCGCACCACCGAATTGCCGGTGGTTGTGGGCACCGAGGGTGAGCAGGGCATCGACATCGCCAAGCTGCGGAGCGCGACCGGCGCCATCACGCTCGACGAGGGGTTCGTCAACACCGGCTCGACCACCAGCGCGATCACGTTTCTCGACGGCGAGAAGGGGATCCTGCGCTACCGCGGCTATCCGATCGAGGTGTTGGCCGAGAAGTGCGACTTCGTCGAGGTGGCCTACCTGCTCATCTACGGCAAGCTGCCAAATAGCACTGAGCTCGACGGCTTTCGGACGGCGCTCTCGCACCACACCATGATCCACGAGGACATGCGCAGCTTCTACAACGGGTTTCCCCGCGACGCGCACCCGATGGCGATTCTGGGCAGTGTGGTGGGCGCCCTGTCCACGTTCTATCAGGACTCGCTCGACGTCCGCGATCCGCGGCAGGTCGAGGTGAGCGTGCATCGCCTGCTGGCGAAGCTTCCAACCATCGCGGCCTACAGCCACAAGAAGTCGATTGGTCAGCCGCTGATCTATCCGCGCAACGACCTCTCCTACTGCGAAAACTTCCTGCAGATGATGTTCGCCGTGCCATGCGAGGAGTACCACTGCGATCCCGACTTCGCCGACGCGCTCGACATGTTGCTGATCGTGCACGCCGACCACGAGCAAAACTGCTCCACGTCCACGGTCCGGATGGTTGGATCGAGCGACGCCAACCTCTTTGCCAGCATCTCGGCCGGCATCTCCGCCCTCTGGGGACCTCTCCACGGTGGTGCCAACCAGGCCTGCGTCGAGATGCTCGAGAAGATCGGGGCCGATGGCGGCAACGTGAAGAAATACGTCGATCTCGCCAAGAAGAAGGACTCGGGCTTCCGGCTCATGGGCTTCGGCCATCGCGTCTACAAGAACTACGACCCCCGCGCGAAGCTGATCAAGGCCACGTGCGACAAGCTCCTCGCCAAGCTCTCGCTGCGGGATCCGATCTTCGACATCGCCCAGCAGTTGGAGGAGGTGGCCCTGGCCGACGAATACTTCATCGAGCGGAAGCTCTATCCCAACGTCGACTTCTACTCGGGTGTCATCTATCGGGCGATGGGCATCCCGGTGCAGATGTTCACCGTGTTGTTCGCGATGGGCCGGCTTCCGGGCTGGATCGCCCACTGGATCGAGATGCACCACTCGCCCACGAAGAAGATCTGCCGGCCGCGACAGGTCTACACCGGCGAAACCCTCCGCGATTTCGAGCCGATCAACAAACGCGGCTAGCAGCACGTGGAGTGCGGCAACGGTTCGGGGCTGCCCATGCCCCGTCGCCGGACGTTCGCTTTCGTATCCTTACAAGCGTTGCGCCGGTGCTGACGGGCCGCAATGGTTCGCCGGCTGCGGCATGCTCGTCGCCGGCGGATTCTGCTACAGGATTCTCTTGGACGAATCGTGCATCGCTCGTGAGTCGCAGAATTCACCGGCTCCTGCGCGTGCCTCCGACCGGCTGTGTTCACGAAAAACACGACTTCGTGTCGTTTTTTCTTGGCAAACGCAGTTTGCTGGTGCTAACCCGGCCCTCCGGGCCTGGCGCACAGCATCCCGTCGCTAACGCTCAGGGCTTTTATGATTCCCGCTGAATCCGTGAGGGGATGCCCATGTCGTGAGAGCCGGCGTTGGCGGCAAGCGAAGGCAGGATGCC
>JBIIOL010000418.1:0-3779 GCA_044336965.1 Pirellulales bacterium
GGAGCGCAGTCAGCATCGAGTGAGCGTAGGCCAGGATGGCCGTAGCGAACGTCCGGCGACGGGGCATGGGCAGCCCCGAACCGTCATGCCGGGCGGAAGCCGCCGTTGACGGGGATCACCTGCCCCGTCACGAACGCCGCCTGCGGCGAGACGAGCCAGTGGATGGCGTTCGCGATGTCGGCCGGCGTGCCCCAACGGCCAAGCATGCTCTCGCGAACCGCCCGCTCTTGCCAGACGTCGCTGGCCCCTTCGCCCCACGACGTGCGGATCCAGCCGGGCGCCACGCAGTTGACCCTCACCTGCGGTGCCAACGACTTCGCGAGACTCTTTGTAAAGGCCATCACGGCCCCCTTCGTGGCGGCGAACAGTTCACCGCTATCTCCCTCCATGCCGGTGGCCGCCTGATCCCATCCGATCGTCACGATCGAGCCACCCTCGCGATCACGCATCCGCCTGCCAATGCCCCGCGCGAGCAGCATCGTGGAGACGACGTCGACACGCAGCAACTGGTCGAGCTTCTGTTCGAAGGGCCACTTCGCCGGCGGGCCGGTGAGCACGTCGGCCCCGGCCACGAGCACCAGCGTGTCGAGTTGCGGCAGCCGCCGGCCGACGTCGGCGATCAGCTGTTCGATGGCCTGCGTGTCGCCGAGGTCGGCGAGAAACGTGCCGGCATGGCGGTCGGTTTGGGCCAGCACCGCCGCCACCTCGTCGGCAGCCTCACGCGAACGGCCGTGCACGGCCACACGGGCGCCGGCCGCAGCCAACGTGATCGCCACCTCGCGGCCGATGCCGTGGGTCGAACCGGTGACCAGGGCCGTCCGTCCAGCCAGATCGCTCACGGCGTCGTTCCCGTGACAGGGGCTACAACAGGATCGTTGGACGAGCCGACCTTGCTGACGACGGGCAGCTCGTAGCAGGCTGCCTCCTCGGCATTTCGCACTACGAGCCGGTCGCCCGACAAGCAGAGGTTGTTCCATGTCTGGCCGTCGATCGCGGCCAGACGGCCCCGCACGACATGCTTCTCCGGCGACGCGTCGACGAGCACCACCTCGCCCGACTCCGCCTGCACGAGCAGAAGCGACCCCACGCGGAGCACCTGCCCCTGGCCATAGCGACCGGCCTTCCAGCGACGCGCCCCATCCTCGAGCCGCACGCACTCCAGAATCCCGTCGGAGAGGCCGTAGGCATGGCCCTCGTGGATGGCGACATTCGTGAACTTCGTCTTGAGCAGTCCCGAATTCCTCCACACCTCGCGGAGCGTCCAGGGTTCGGCATCGCTCTTTTCGATCTCGAACACTGCCGCCCCGATGCCGTAGCCCTTGGAGAGAAAGAGCCGACGGTCTCCGAACAGCATCGCCTGCGAGCAACTGGCATCAGAATTGGAGTGGCCGAGCCAGGGATGCTCCCAGATCTCATGGCCGTCGGCCGGATCGTAGCCGGCCACGTGCGCCTCGTTGACGCTCACGATCATCTCGCGGCCGCCGAACGTGACCAGTTCCGGCGAGACGTAGCTGATCTGCTCATCGCCGGTGATCCAACGACGCTCACCGGTCGCGCGGTCGAAGGCGACGAGCGAGAGGAACTCCGGATCCTGGGCCGAACGCCGCGTCCGCGGTCCGCCGGCTGGCACGATCACGAGGTCGGCGGTGACCAGCGGCGACCCGGCCCTGCCCCAGGACACCATCGCTCCATGGGCCACGGGATCGATGCCCAGTTCATCGAGCACGTCCTTCTTCCAGAGCACGCGGCCCGTTGGCCCGTCGATCGCGTGTAGCCAGCCGGTGGCGCCATGAGCGTAGACGACCCCGTCGCGAATCGTCGGGGTGGACCGCGGCCCGACACCGCCGAGCACCGTCTCATGCCGTCCCTTCACGGCGACAGCCCACTCAGGTGCGCCGGTCACGACGGAGCAGGAGGAGACGATCTCATCGTCGCCCCGCTGTTCAAGCGTCACCGCATGATCGCCGTAGGTGGCAAAGCCGCCCCAGCCGCCGCCAATCGGCCGTTTCCAGAGGAGCCGTGGCGGCCGAGCCTGCCAGTCGGGATCGAGCACGGGGCTGTCGACGCCACAGGTGCCGGTCGGCCCGAGAAATCTGGGGAAATCATCCGGTGTCGCCTGCCAGGGAGCAGCTGCGACGGCCTCGCCCTGCGCTGCGGGGGTTTCCACTCGATGCTGCGGCAGCAGCCGGTCGCGGGACGGGCTCCAGCGGAAGGCAAACTCGGGCACGAGATCGCCCGACACCCGCTCAATCCGCAGCACCGCAGCGCCTAGGGCCACCGCGGCGAGGAGCCCTCCGATCACGGCCCGCTTCACGGCCGGCGCATAGCCGCTTTCGCGGAGGAACCAGACCACCAGCGACATCAGCGCTGAGAAGCAAAGGATGAGCGAGATGATGTTCCGCACGGCCTGGTCGACGATGCCGCCCACGATCGGTTCGAGCCATCCGGCCCGCACCATGGCCACGGCGGCAGCCAGCGAGGCCACCCCGATCCACACGCGGCGGGGCGGCGAGAGCGGCCGGAGAACCGTGCCGCCCGCTGCCGGGGTGGCATCGATATGAGAGTGTTTCTTCATACGCGGAAGTGTAGCAATCGGGGCGATTTCCGAGCACCTGTCCCTCAAAGCACATGACACCTCCAGACGCTGAGGAGCCGGTCGGAGGCACGCGCAGGAGCTGGTGAATTCTGCGACTCACGAACGATTCACCATCGCCCACGAGCATCCTGTAGCAGAATCCGCCAGCGACGAGCATGCCGCAGCCGGCGAACCGATGCGGCCCAACGCCATTTGACGCCGCCGCGGCGTGTTCCTTGTCGGTGATCGGAAGCTCAACTAGACTCGACACGACCCGTATTTCCCGTAGGATTCGGCATGCTCACCCCTGATGTCCCCGGTTCGGCATCCTCGCAGGCCCTCGGCCCCTCCACGACGGCCGTGCACGCCGGCGAGGCCCGGCAGAAGCCGGGTTTCTCCATCACCGACCCGATCTTCGCGTCGAGCACCTACACCTTCCGCGATACGCAGTCGATCATCGACTTCATCGAGGAGAAACAGCCCCGCGAGGAGTACGGCCGCTACGGCAATCCTGGCGAGCGGGTGGTGGAGGACAAACTGGCGGCGATCGAGGGGGGAGAGACGGCGGTCCTTTACGCCAGCGGCATGGCGGCTCTGGTCGGCCTGCTGATGGCCCATTTGAATGCGGGCGAGGAGATCGTTTTCTTCGACGAGTGCTACCACCGCAGCCGTGAATTCTGCCGCAAACACCTCACCAGGTTTGGCGTGGTCTTCCGCGAGGTGCCCACCTGCGACTACGCGGCGATGGAGGCGGCGATCACGCCCCGGACGAAGTTCATCGTCAGCGAGTCCCCCACCAATCCGCATCTGAGCGTCGTCGACATCCAGCGGTTCGCCGACATCGGCCGCCGTCACGGAGTGCTCTCGCTCATCGACGCCACCCTCTGCACTCCCTACAACCTGCGGCCGCTGGAATTGGGCGTGGACTTTGTGTTGCACTCGGCGACGAAGTATCTGGGCGGCCACAACGACCTGCTCGCGGGCGTGGTCATCGGAGGGCGGGAAAAGCTGGAGCCTGTCCGCCACCTCCGCGGCATCATGGGCGGCGTAAACTCGCCCCACAATGCCTATCTTCTCGAACGCGGTCTGAAGACGCTGGCCCTGCGGATGGAACGGCACAATGCCAACGGCCTTGCCGTGGCCCGGTTCCTCGAGGGGCATCCGCGGGTGGAACGGGTGCTCTACCCGGGCCTGGAGAGCCATC
>JBIIOL010000417.1:0-3779 GCA_044336965.1 Pirellulales bacterium
CGTGGTGGGCGCCCTCAACGAAAAGTATGCCGCGCGGATCCAGCAGACGATGCGCGACCTCGATGCCACGCTCGCCGGCCTCGACCTCCGCGTGGAGACTGGCCGCACGCGAAGCCTGATGCGCGAGGCGGCCTGTGCGATCGCGGTGAGCGGGTCGGTGTCGCTCGAACTGCTCGCCGCGCGGGTGCCGACCGTGATCGTCTATCGGATCAGCGGCTTCGCCCACGTGGTGCAGAGCTGGTTTCGTCATGCCCGCTCCATCACGCTGGTCAATCTTCTGGCGTCGCGGGAGCCGATCGGGCCGATCCAGCCGGAATGGCGGGCTCCGCGCGAGGTGGCCCCCGCCGACCCCGAGGCGATCTTTCCCGAGTATCTGGCGGTGCAGGATCCGGCGGCCCACATCGCAGGGCATGTCGTGGAATGGCTCACGCAGCCGGCGGTGCGAGAGGGCGTGATCGCGAGGCTCGATGCCGTGGCCGATCGCGTGTCCGGCGGTGGTTCCGCCGAGAGGGCCGCCGACGCCGTGCTCGCCGTCGCGGCGAGTGGACGGGCCGGGCTGCCGGCCGCGTGGCGTTCAGCGGCCTCTTGCCCGGTGGCGGGGTCCACCACGTGCCGACCGCCGGCCCATGCGGCATAATGCCACCATGTTTCTCGCCGCCCCCCAGCCAACGCCCGTGGACCTGCAGTTCTCGCTGTTCGGGATTCCCGTACGGGTGTCGGGATGGTTCTGGGTGGGCGCGGCGCTGCTGGGCTGGGGCATCTGCCTTTCATTCGCCCGTGGCGATCAGCGGCAGTTGCTGCAGTATCTTGTGATCTGGATGATCGCCGTGCTCTTCTCGCTGCTGGTGCACGAGATGGGGCATGCATTGGCCTACCGGTGGTTTGGCCAGTCGGCGCACGTGGTGCTCTACCACCTCGGTGGACTCGCGATTCCCGACGCCTGGAGCCGCGGTGCCCGTCGGCCCTCGCAGCGGCTGATCATCTCGGCGGCCGGACCGCTGGCGCAGTTGGCCCTGGCGGCTGCAATCGTCGCGGTGCTCAAGGTCGGCGGCTACGCCGTGCCCTTTCCAGTGCCGAGTGTCGGGGCGGTCCTGGGGCTGTATCAAGGCGCCGACATCAACTCCCGCTTCCTGTTCGCGTTCGTGTTCTTCCTCCTGCAGGTCAACATCTTCTGGCCGCTGTTGAATCTCGTGCCGGTGCCGCCGCTCGACGGTGGTCAGATCGTACGGGAGGGCCTCCTGAGCCTCGGCGTGGCCGATGCTGCGAAGATTGCCGCGATCGTCGGCGTGGTGGCCGGTGGCGCGGTCGCCTGGTGGGGCTACACGCACAACGAGCCCTATCTGGGCATCATGTTCGCCATGCTCACTGTCTCCTGCTTTCAGAGCCTGTCGGACAACACGCCGTGGCAGCGTTGGAACTAGTGAAGGTTGGTTGGCCCAAGCTGCCTGGGGCCGGGGTTGGCCGTTCCATGTCACCCGGACGTTCGCTTCGGGCATCCTGCCCTACGCTCACTCGATGCTGACTGCGCTTCGACATCCTGTCTCCGCTGGTCAGCAACGCCGGCGACATGAAACGGCCAACCCCTCGCGGAATCCTCGATCACGAAGAATGCAGATGCGAGAGACTCACCTGAGGGCTGTATGACTCGTTTCCCGCGACCGCGCGTGGTGGTGCTTGGGGCCAGCAATGTGTCGCGGGGGCTCTCCCGGCTCGTGGCAACGGTGGAATCGCGGTCGCCGGGGGCTGACCTGTTCGTGGCCGCCGGTCACGGCCGCGGTTACGGCGTGAACACCCGCGTGGCAGCGCGGCGGCTACCGTCGATCCTCAGGAGTGGCCTCTGGCGGGGCGTCGACCGGCAGGGTGGTGCGGCGCCGGTCGCGCTCGTCACTGACGTCGGCAATGAGTTGCTCTATGGCCTCACCACCGAACAGATCGCGGCATGGGTTCGCGAGAGCGTCCGGCGGCTTGTCGATCGCGGCGCGACGATCGCGATCACACGGCTGCCGATGGCCAGCATCGCGACGGTCGGAGCCGTCCGCTACCGCGCCCTGCGGACATTCTTCGTGCCGGGCTGTCGCCTCTCGCTCACCGGCCTCAAGGAGGCAGCCACACGGCTCGATGCAGACCTTCAGGCAATCGCCGGAGACTTTCGCGCCCAGGTCATCGAGCAGCCCGCGCACTGGTATGGCTTCGACACGCTCCATGTCCGCCGTCGCCACCTCGATGACCTCTGGCACATGGCCTACGAAGCGTGGGGGCTGCCAGGCGTGGAGTCGCCCGTCAGGTCTTCCGTTGCCACGTGGGCGACGGTCGGCACGAAGGCCGCAGAGGTCAGATCGCTCGGCGGCGTGATGCGATTCACACCGCAGCCGGTGCTTCGGCTGCGAAGCGGCGGCACGTTGTCGCTGTATTAGCGTGCTTCGTCGCGTCTGGCGATGATGTGCGCCTCATGCATATCCCGTCGCTTGCGCTCAGGGCTTTTATGCGGACATAAAAGCCCCCGGCGCGAGCCGGGGGATCGTGGGGCGTTGGATACGAAAGCGAACGCCGGCTCTCGGGGCATGGGCAGCCCCGAACCGAGGCCCTTACAGCACCGGCAGCGCAGGCATCGGCGGCCGTGTGGCGTGGGCCGCGGCGAGGTTACCCACGAGCCGCGTGCAGATCGCCTCGAGGTAAGGACGTGCGGCCGGATCGTCGTAGTTGGCCGCCGTGCGGCCGGCGTCGCCGTGCTCGCGGATCGGAATCTGGAGCGGCACTGCGCCCAGGAACGGGATGTCGGAATCCTTCGCCGCACGCTCTGCACCGCCGGTGCCGAAGATGTCATACCTCTTCTGCGTGTCGGGGCAGACGAAGAAGCTCATATTTTCAACCATCCCGAGCAGCGGGATGTTCACCTTGCGGAACATCGCGATCGCCTTCATAGCGTCGAGAAGGGCCACGTCCTGCGGGGTGCAGACGACGACGGCGCCTGTGAGCGGCAGCACCTGCGAGAGTGTCAGCGCGATGTCGCCAGTGCCTGGCGGCATGTCGATGATGAGGTAGTCGAGTTGTCCCCACGCCGTGTCGCGGAGCATCTGCGTGATCGCCCCGTGCAGCATCGGTCCCCGCCACACCACCGCCTCGCCTGCCGGCACGAGAAATCCCATCGACATCACCGGCATGGGGTGTTGGCCCACCGGGAGGAACATCGGAATGATCTTGCCGGCGTCGATTTGCGGCCGGCCGGAGAGGCCGAGCAGGTGGGGCACGCTCGGCCCGTAGACGTCGGCGTCGAGCAGGCCGACGCGGCTGCCGGCGCGGGCAAGGCCGATGGCGATGGAGGCGGCGATCGTGCTCTTGCCCACGCCCCCCTTTCCCGAGCCGACCGCGATCACGCTCTTCGCTTCGAGGCCGATCTGCCCGAGTTTCGCGGGCGGACGGTCGTGGGGCACGATCTCGACGGAGACGCGTGGCACCGCTGGAAAGCGGGCCCGCAGCAGGTCCTCGATCCGCCCACGCGTCTGGTTCCAGAGGATCGCCGCATGCGACGTGAGGCCGACCTGCACCGCGATCGATGCGGGCGAGGCATCGACCGACCGCACCTGCCCCATCTCGACGAGCGGTCTGCCCGTCTCGGGGTCGGCGATGTCGGCGAGCACAGCTGTGACAGCGGCGGTATCAACGGTGCTGGGGTGGTTGCTCATGCTGTGTGCGTGTGTCCTGCGGGAGGGTGGGGGCGCAGCTGTTACGGTTGAGTCTTCTCGACCGAGTTGCCGGCTCGGGACGATGAGACGAAGAGT
>JBIIOL010000419.1:0-3771 GCA_044336965.1 Pirellulales bacterium
GCGTGTCGGGAGTGGTGCTCTTCGCCGCCACGCCGCGGGCGGCGCGGAAGCTCTCGCGGCAGTTCGAGCGACGCGAGGTCCGCAAGACGTATCTGGCGATCGTGGCCTGTGGCGATGTGGATTGCGAGACAATAGAGCACATGGCGGTCGAGGCGGTGACGTGGCGCGACATGCTCGAAAAAATCCCCGACGAGGCCCGGGCCAGAATCGTCCCTGCCGACGAGCCCGGTGGGCGTGAGGCGGTCACGCTCGCGAGGCTCCGCTGCCGGCTGCCGTCCGAGAGACTGCTTCTGGAACTCTCGCCAGTGACCGGCCGGATGCATCAGCTGCGGTTGCAGGCGGCCGCCCGCAGACTGCCGATTGTGGGAGACGATCTCTACGGCGTGGTCGACGACGCGTGGGCAGGGCCACTGCATGCGGAGACGGCTTCGGCGCCGACAGCTGACGATCCACGCACGCGGCCGATCGCGCTCCACGCCTGCCGCATCACGTATGCCGATCCCGACACGAGAGCCGAGGTGACGGTGGAGGCGGCGCTCCCGACGTATTGGCCGGAGTCGACGCGCTCAAGTCAGCTGCCGCCCAGCCATCCGGCGTGGGTGAGCCACTGCTGAATCCAGGGCGTCGTCCACGGGCTCCATGTCGGGAAGGCGACCGACACCACTGACAGGCCCAGCAGGGCGAGCGCCACCACGCGGCCCACGTTGCTGCCCGCCAGACGGTCGGCAGCTGGAACGGTCGCCATCACCCACAATGGCGCCAGCCAGAATGCCCAACGAAACCCGCTCGATCCGCCGCCGTAGTTGCGGTCGAGCTGTGGCCGCGACAGATAAAACGCCAAGACAACCAGCGACACGATCGTGATCGCCCAGGCGAGACGTTGCTGTCCGGCAACGCCGACATCACCGGGCTGCGACGCGGTCGGCTGTCGCCGGTTCGTCCGTCGTCGCCCTGCTGACGTGGCCAGGGTCCCGATTCCCGGAATGGCCAGCAGCCAGGCGGGCGTGAGTGAGAAAATGCCATGATGGCCGACGAGCGCATGCCAGGCATAGGTGGCGGCAGACGGCTCCCCGCGGTCGACGCCCTGCGGCGACCTCCAATAGCTCGTCAGCAGTTTGCCGTTCGAGAGACGGAGTGAATAGTCGTACCAGTTGTCTGGGTTCCACGATTCACCGTCGCGGAGCACGACGCCCGGCGGCAGCGGCCGCGCCGCGGCGGCCCGGTGGGCATACGGCGGCGCAATCGTGCCATGCGCGAGCCAGTTGGTGGAGAACGACGCCGCGGCCACGAGCAGTGCGGCCGGCAGGGCTGCCGTGACCGTGCGACGGAGATCGCAGGCGGCCAGCACCGCGATCACCGCGGCCAGCCAGGCGAGCGCTGGCAGTTCGAAGGCCGCCGCCAAGGCCGCAGCGAATCCTGCAGCGGCGAAGCCCCTATGCGAGCGAAGCCCATCGACCGCGATCCGGTGGACGAACCACGCGCTGGCGGCGGTGCAGGCTGCCGCAGGCACGTGGTTCGTGAACACGATAGCGAAGGTGTTGAGCAGTGTGCCCCCGGCCGCGAGCGCCGCCGCCCAGAGCCGGCCCCATTCACTGGTGCCGATGCGATCGATCAGGCGGAACGAGAACAGCATGAAGATGCCGAGCGGGACGAGACCGTAGATCACCATCAGCATCCGGCCCAGTTCGAAGGGATGGTCGCCGAGGGTCCAGCCGGTGAGGCGGTGCAGCAGCCAGTAGGGGCCCGCGCCGAGCACGGCGAGCAGCGGAGGCTTGCTGGAATAGAGCCGCAGGTTGCCGGAGGCATCGGGATGGACGACGGCATCGATCGTGTCCCAGCCCGGCTCCACGACGAGGCCATCGATCGCGAACGTGCCTCGCTCCACGAGCCCGCGGATCGTCAGCCAGCGGCTGCGATCGTTGCCGGAGAGAAACGGCCGAATGAGCCGCTTTTCCTTCTCGATCGTCGCCCGGATGGTCTCGGTGTCGGCCTCCTCGCCGGCGGCCTTCGCCTTGGCCACCGCGTCGGTGACCAGTTTCTTCTCCAGCGCGATGCGATCGACGCTGGCGACTGCGCCGATGCGGCCGAGCACCGATGCCAGCGCCATCGTCGCCAGAATGGCATACACGCCATGCCGCAGCCGGGCTCGCGAGTCGCCCCGGCGGGGAACCTCGGCCGGACGAACCCGGCCCCAAACCCGTGCCGCCACCCGCGTGAGGTCGAAGAGGCCATGGAAGAATCGTGCGACACCATATTTCGACGTGCCAAGGGTCCGCGGCCGGTGGTGCACCGGCACCTCCATCACACGAAACCCCTCCGCTGCCGCCAGCACCGGAATGAAGCGGTGCATGCCCTCCGACATCTGCAGGCTGCTCATCACGTCGCGGCGAAATGCCTTGAGACCGCAGTTGTGATCGTGGAGCCAGAGACCGGTGAACAGGCCCACGAGCCAGTTGAAGACCCGCGACGGCATCGTCTTGTGCCACGGATCGAGCCGCGGCGTCTTCCAGCCGTTGACCAGGTCGGCCCGGGAGCCAACGCCGGCGAGCAGCCTGAGCATCCGAGGGATCTCGACGGGATCATCCTGCCCGTCGCCGTCGAGCATCACGATGCGTTCGCCTCGGCATTTCGCGAAACCGGCCGCGAGGGCCGCCGATTTGCCCTGCCCGCGGTCCAGGCGAATGCCGCGGACCTGCCTGTCGGCCAATGACAGGGCCTCGATCTCCGCCCACGAGCCATCGGCGGAGCCGTCATCGACGAGGAACAGTTCCCAGGCGATGCCCGCGGCGTCGAGTGCGATGCGGATCTCGGCGACCAGCGGGGCGATGTTGCCGGCCTCATCACGCACGGGAACGACGAGCGATACGGCGGGCGTGGTCATGGCGGTGCGATGAGTGGGCTACGGTCCTCGGAATCTGCAGCAGGATACTGCCCCTGGCCGGTCTCCGCCATGCGCAAAGGCCCCAGAGTCGGCGAGACTGCTGACGCCCGGAGGGCGGTTGGCGTAGACTCTCGGGATCAAGATTTGCTCGTGGTCTGGCTCGTGGTCAGGCATCGCAACGTGGAGCAGGCGGAGCAGTCTCCGGGACTTTCTCAGATGACAAAGCTGATTTCGTTCGGTGTGATCCTCGGGCTGGTGGTCATCTTCGGCCTGCTGTCGCTCCGCGTGATGTCGAGCTTCCTGCTGCCGCTGTTGCTCGCGGCGATGCTGGTGGTGATCTTCGGGCCGCTGCACCGCTGGCTGCGCGAGCGGTTTCTCGTGCCGGACTGGGTGGCGGCCGCGTTGACCACGCTGTTCGTGCTGCTGATAGTCCTTGTGCCGCTCTTCCTGCTCGTGTCGCGTGCCGGCGGCGATGCCGTGGCCATGCTCCGCAGTCCCGAGGGCATCCGTCTCGATCCCACCGTGCTCGATGGGCTCGTTGAAACGGTCAACGATGCCACCGGCCTGCACGTCACCAGCGAGAGCGTCAACACGGAGCTCCGCAAAGTGGCCGAGGAATGGATCGGCCCGATTGCGGCCCGCGCGCCGGTGGTGATCGTCAAGCTTCTCATCGGGCTGATTGTGATGACGGTGAGCCTATTTTATTTCCTCGCCGACGGGCGGCGGATGTTCGAGGCGGTCACGCGGCTCATCCCGCTCGACCGACGGTATCAATGGCAGCTCCTCGAAGAATTCGAGGAGGTGAGCCGGGCGGTCGTGAGTTCCACCCTGCTGGCGGCGATCGTGCAGGCGGTGTTGGCGGGCTTCGGGTTCTATATCGCCGGCCTCGG
>JBIIOL010000420.1:0-3766 GCA_044336965.1 Pirellulales bacterium
CGCGTCGAACGTGCCGATCGTCGGCACCGGGAAGTCGACGGCAAACACCATGGCGGTGCGGCCGCCCAAGTCGACGGCCACGGTGGCAAGCGACTCGTCCATCGGAATGATCGCGTGGCCGTAGCGGCGGATGCCGCGACGGTCACCGAGGCAGTCCTTCACCGCTGTACCCAGGGCGCGGCCGACGTCTTCGACCGTGTGGTGGCCGTCAACGTGCAGATCGCCCTGGCACCGCACGGAGAGGTCGATGAGCGAGTGCCCAGCAAGCAGCGTGAGCATGTGGTCGAAGAAGCCGAGGCCGGTCTGGATGTCGGCCTTGCCGGTGCCGTCGAG
The DNA here is from genome assembly GCA_044336965.1 of Pirellulales bacterium. Lineage (GTDB taxonomy): Bacteria > Planctomycetota > Planctomycetia > Pirellulales > UBA1268 > CAMCQY01. The sequence continues at coordinate 334 of JBIIOL010000420.1, forward strand.
GTCGATCGACAGCACGATGTCGGTTTCGGTGGTCTTGCGGGTGATGGTGGCGGTGCGTGGCATGGCGGGCGTGATAGGGGATGCGTAAGCATCGTGAGTGGAATCGGTCAGATCGTCCTGATGCAGGCGAGGAAGGCGTCGATCTCTTCGTCGGTGCCGACGGTGATCCGAAGACCGTCACCCCAGCCGGCATAGTTCATGAAGCGGATCAGAATGCCCTGGGCCTTGAGCGCCTCGTAGATCGGTGCGTGGGGCCGCTCGGGATGCGTGCACCAGACAAAGTTGGCCTGGCTCTCCTGGGCATGGAAGCCGAGGGACCGCATGGCATCGGTGAGCCGACGGCGTGTGGCGATGATGCGGGCACGGTTGTCGGCCAGCCATGCCTGATCATCGATGGCGGCGGTGGCCGCGGCGATCGAGAGCGTGTCGCAGTTGTAGGAATCCTTGACCTTCTGGAGTTGCTCGATCACCTGCGGCTGGGCGACCGCAAAGCCGAAGCGGAGACCGGCCAGAGCGTAGGACTTGCTGAAACTCCGGGTGACGATCACCCGCGGGTTTTTCCGCACGAGGTCGAGGCAGTCGGCGTCGGCGAAGTCACCGTAAGCCTCGTCGACGACCACGGCGCAGGCAAGCCTGTCGGCCAGCGCGGCGACCCGTGCCGGGGGAAGCAGCGTGCCCGAGGGACTGTTGGGATTGGCGATGATCGCCAGCCTGATTTCATCGCCGCCCGCCGTGCAGGCCGTGGCGAAGCCGTCGCCGAGCGACCAGTCGGAGCTGTAGTGAAACTCGTCGCACTGGGCTCCCTGGATGCCGGCGAGCGTGCGGTAGAGTATGTAGCTGGGATAGGGCATCCGCAGCCATCCCCCCGCCCCGACGAACGTGCGGACGAGAATCGTCAGCAGATCGTCACTGCCATTGCCGCAGAGAATCCAGTCAGGGGACACGCCCAACACCTCGGCAGCCCGCATTCGGAAGACGGTGGCAAGCGGGTCGGGATACTTCGCGAGCGTGCGGCCGGCGGTGGTGGCGACGATCGCCCGGGCCACCGCGGGCGACGGCGGATAGGGATTCTCGTTGGTGTTGAGCTTGATCCACTTGCCGCCCTGCGGCTGTTCCCCCGGGACGTAACCGGAGAGCCTTGCAATGTCGGGCCGGACAAGGGTGGGAGAGGGATCGGACTGTGACGGTGGAAGTGGCATCGCGAGCGGATTGGGTGAGAGGGCGGCACAGGACACGACCGCTTCCTAAGTCTACCTCACCGTCGGGGCGGCACCCGGCCACGCTGAGAAACGCTACAACCGCCACAGCCGGAACCACCGGCCCGACTGCTACGGCAGCGGATGCCGCTGGAAGAATTCCCACATCAGGTCGTTAGCAGAGATGTCCCGTGTCGATTTCCCGAGTGAGGCCAGCCGCGGCTCCCTGCCGGGCCACGTGTGCCCGCCCCCCTCGATCACGATCAGGACGACCTCCGCCCCTTCCTTCCCCTGCCCGTAGGTCGTGCGAGTGACGGTCATGCCATCGTCCGTGGTGTCTGGCAGCCGGGTCGTGCCGGCCTCCCGGTTGCAGCCATCGGCCTCGACCCAGGCTGCCATCGAGTGGTCCACGGAGAAAAAGTTGGTGCCCGACAGCCCCCTTCCCCGGCCGCCCTCGAACGGAACGAATGCGTCGTCGGTGCCATGGAAGTGGATGACGGAGACCGGCCGACCGGGGCGGCAGCCCCCCGTCCCCATCGGGCCGCCAACCGGCGCGATGGCGGCGATGCGATCTGACAGTTCCGACGCCAGGCGGTAGGCCATGATGCCGCCGTTCGACATTCCGGTGGCGAACACCCGCTTCGGGTCGATGGTGCATGCCGCGGCGACGGCGTCAAGCAGCCTGCGGACGAACTCGACGTCGTCCACGCCGTTGGCGGCAGCCTGCCCGCAGCAGTTGCCTCCGTTGAAGGTCAGCATTCTCGGCAGCCGGCCCGTGCCGTTGGGATAGACGGCGACGAATCCGGCCTCGTCGGCCTTCTCGTTGAGACCGCTGAAGCGGACCATGCTGTCTGCATTGGCTCCGCCGCCATGAAATGCCAGGACGACTGGCAGCGGCACCGAACGGTCATACTGCGGGGGGATATGGACGATCGCGGATCGTTGCAGGCCGCCCACGGCAAGCGACAACGTGTGGTTTCCGGGGCCCAGCGGTTCCGCCACCGCCATGGCCGTCGCGGCGCACAGCACCGTCAGCGCGGCGATGGCAATCGCGGAACGGTTCCTCATTGCCCGGCGCTTTCCCCGGAAGCCAGTCTGGCCTCCACGCTGCGGCGGTGGGCCGTGAGGCCCTCGGTGTCGGCGAGTGTCGTGATATCGGCGGCCAGCGCTGCAAGATCGGCTTGGGCGAGACAGATCACGCTCCCGCCGCGGAGAAATTCGTTGGAGGAGAGGCCAGCGGCGAAGCGGGCCGTGCCGCCGGTGGGCAGCACGTGCGACGGGCCGGCCGCGTAGTCGCCCGCTGCCACGGGGCTGTAGGGCCCCAGGAACGCCGCACCAACATGCCGGATCCGAGCGAGCGTGGCCTCCGGATCGACCGTGTCGATCGAGAGGTGCTCGGCAGCAAGTTCATCGGCCAGGCGGATGGACTCGTCATCACTGCGGGTCACCACGATCGCGCCGAACCGCTCGAGGCTGTCGCGGGTGAGATCTCCTCGCTCCAGAACCGCCAGGCGCCGTTCGAGCGCTACGGCAACGCGGTCTGCGACCGCCGCACTCGAGGTGAGCAGGATTGCCGAACCGGGAGAGTGCTCCGCCTGTGCGAGCATGTCAGCGGCGATGTATTCGGGATTACCGACAGCATCGGCGACGATCACGATCTCGCTGGGACCGGCGATCGAGTCGATCGAGACATCGCCGAAGACGTGTTCCTTGGCGAGCGCCACGAAAAGGTTGCCGGGGCCGACGATCTTGTCGACCCGCGTGAGGCCTTCCACTCCATACGCCATCGCGGCCACCGCCTGCGCGCCTCCGGCCCGCAGCACGGTCTTCACACCCAGTTCGCGACAGGTCGCCAGGACATGAGTATTTTCCGATCCGAATCTCGTGGGCGGGGCCACGACGACGATTTCCTTCACTCCCGCCACCAGGGCTGGCACGACGGTCATGAGGAGTGTCGATGGATAGGCTGCGGCGCCGCCGGGAACGCACACTCCCACGCGATCGAGCGGCAGATACCGCTGCCGCAGGAAGCCGCCGCCGGGCAACGGCACCTCGACGTCCCGGGCCAACACCGCCTGCTGAAACCGCTCGACATTCGCTCTGATCCGCCGCACGGTGGCGAGGAAGCCTGGTTCGGCTGCCGCATGGGCGGCGGCCAGTGAGGCAGCATCGACGACGAGCGATTCCCGCGAGATGCTTGCGCCGTCGATCCGCCTCGTGTAGTCGAGCAGCGCGGC
>JBIIOL010000421.1:0-3763 GCA_044336965.1 Pirellulales bacterium
ATCCGTTGGCCGTCGATCGCGGCATCGATACCCTCGAGCGGGCCCGGGTGGAGGCGGTGCTCACGACCCACCTGCCGACGGTGAGCAGTCACCTGACCGACCACGCGGCGTGCCTCTACACCATGTCGCCCGACGGCCATTTCGTAGTCGGGCTTCACCCTCAGAACGCCCGTGTAGTCATCGCCGCCGGCTTTTCCGGCCACGGATTCAAATTCGCCAGCGTGATCGGTGAAACCCTCGCCGACCTCGCGATTGACGGGAAAACGGCCCATCCGATCGGGTTTTTGTCGCCAAAACGGTTCTGCACCGGCTAGCCCCGGCAGGTCGCGGGGACCACCGTCCCCTCCCAGGAGTCTTCGGCAAAACATGGGTGTTTTTACGGAATTTGATCGCTCCATTCCGGCCTGCACGGGAGGTTGCCGATAGACTATTCTTCGGGATGGACAAAGCCCAAGGATTGGATCGGTGGCATGCCCGCGTTCAACACAATTTTCCGCTTTCTCGCCGCGTGCTGGCTGTTCGCAGCGGTTTCCATGTCCGAGGCCTCGGCAGGCGAGTGGCCGCAGATTCTCGGGCCTGATCGCAACGGCATCGCGGCGGATGACGAAGTTCTTGCCGAGGAATGGCCCGCGGACGGCCCCTACACGCTCTGGCAGCGCGACGTGGGCCGCGGATACGCCGGCGTGGCCGTGGCCGACAAGCGGACGATCCTCTTCCACCGTCTGGAGGGCAAGGAGGTCACGGAGGCGCTCGACGCCGCAACCGGCAAAACGCTCTGGACCGATGACCACCCGACGAAATTCAAGCCGGAGGTTGGCGGCGGTGATGGGCCGCTCTGCGTGCCTGTGATTCACGGCGGTCGCGTGTTCACGTTCGGCGCGGAAGGCGTGCTCACCGGTCTCGATGCCGCCACGGGCAAGCGACTGTGGCAACGGGACACGCATACCGACTTCGGCGTCAAACCTAGCTATTTCGGAGCAGGCAGTTCGCCCATCGCGGTCGGCAAACTGGTGATCGTGAACGTCGGAGGCAGTGAGAAGGAGGCAGGCATCGTCGCCTTCTCGGCTGCCACCGGTGAAACGGTCTGGACAAAGACGGGGGAGCGGGCGAGCTATTCATCGCCCGTTCTCGTCTCGATCGCCGACGTTCCACACCTGCTGGTCATCACGCGTTACCGGGTGATCCTGCTCGACCCGGTGACGGGCGCGATCCGCTGGCAGTTCGCGTTCGGCGCCCGGGGCCCGACGGTGAATGCCGCCAATCCCCTCGCGATCACCGACAAGAATGGCAAACCCCACCTGCTTGTGACGGCATCCTACGGAATCGGGTCGCTGTATGGGTCGTTCGACAAGGCCGGCATGACCAAGGTGTGGGCGGGCACCGAATCGCTCGCGACGCAATACTGCACGCCCATCGCCCGCGGCGGTTTCCTCTTCGCCATCGACGGTCGCGACGACGGCCCTCCGGGCGAATTCAAGTGCATCAAGCAGTCGGACGGCGAGGTGCTCTGGAAGGAGTCGAATTTTGGCTACGGCTCGCTGATCTTCGCCGACGGCAAGATCATCGCCACGAAGGTCGATGGCACTTTGGTGCTGATCCAGCCCGACATGGCAGGGATGAAGGAGCTCGCGCGGGCGAGGCCGTTCACGGGTACGATCCGCGCCTTGCCCGCCCTCGCGGCAGGCAAACTCTACGTGCGCGACGAACACACGCTCAAGTGCCTCAGCGTGAAACCCCGCGTTCGCTAGCAGCCATCGCCCGGCTGCGCCAGGCTTCGGCGAGCAGGATGCCGCAGGCGACCGACACGTTGAGGCTTTCCACGGCGCCGGTGCCAGGAATCTGGACCGACTCATCGGCCAGGGCCGCGATCTGCTTCGACACGCCCTCCCCTTCGCTGCCCAGCACCAGCACGATCTTGCCACCGAGGCTCTTGGGCGAGACAGGGCTGCCTCGGTGGCTCGAAGTGGCGACGACGCGGAATCCGAGTTCTTTGAGCCGCGTCAGATCCGCCCGAGGATCCGCGAGATCACAGACGGGCACGTGCTCGGCCGCCCCTTCCGCCACACGAACGGCTGCCGGCGACAGCGGCGGCAGATCGCCACCGGCCCCCAGCACGGCGGCTGTGCCGAAATGTGCAGCCGTTCGCAGGATGGCGCCGAGATTGTGCGGATTCTGAACGCCGTCGAGATAGAGCAGCGGCCCTTTCAACCGCCGCTCCTCGATCGCACGCAGCAGTTCGGACATACCCCACCGCGGACAGGCACGGGCCAGGATCACGATCCCCTCGTGGTGCGTTGATTCGCTGATGCGGGCGAGATTCTCGTGTGCCACCACCTGGAAGCCCAGCCGGGCCTTCGCACAGTGGTCGAGGAGTGCGGCAAACTGCCGACGCCGCTCCTCTGCGATGTAAACGCGGATGATGTCCCCGGGGCGGCGGGCGAACAATGCCTCGCAGGCGCGAACCCCGTGGTACTTCTCCTCGGCCTTTCCCTGATGACGGGCCGCCCGTCGATCCGGCTTGCGGGGGACGGAACCGCCGCCCGGGCGAGCGGCGGGCGCACCGGGAGTTGTGGGACGACGCGGCGATGGTCGGGAACGCTTCATGGTGTTGGGGCGCCGGGGTTGAGCAGAGGACACGGGAACACGTCGACTATCATTTGCCGTCGGCGGGCCCGCCACGCAGCCGCTCGATGCGATCGAGTTCATCGCGGAGATCGGTCGACAGGTTGACGCCGTTGAAGTCGGCCGACTCGTCAAGCTTGACCAGCCAGCTGCCGCAGACGTCATAGAGGATCGTACCTCCGCGCAGATGACAGTCGAGCACATGACCTCCACTGCGGCGGTCGGCCGCCAGAAAGTGCCAGTGATAGCCCGGCACCGTGATGCCGTGGGCCCATCGCGGGCTGCGGATGCCCACGAACGTGCCACGCAGGTTTTCCCGTCTCCAGACCGACTGAAAATCGCTGCGGGAGTTGATCGGCCGATAGGGCTTCGACTGCGGGTGCACGCTCCGCAGGGTGATCGCCGCCAGCTCCGCGTCGATCCTCACCGCGACGAAGTTGTTGGGGTGGCCGACCACGCCGTCGAGACGCCGCTCGAGTTCAACGAGCGAATCGACCGCCGGACAGGGCAGCTCGCCATCGCGGTCGAACGGCGTGACCACGGCGAACGGGATCGTGGCCTCCGGCCCGACCTCCACCACCGCCCCGTTGCTCTTGATCTGGTAGCCCTTGCCATCCACTACGACGAGTTCGCCGTCGAGTCTGTCGAGCGTGCCCAGCCCGAAATCACCATCGGCCAGCAGGCCAGCGAACGGCACCGTGCCGTCAAACTGCCCGAGGAGCAGGGCGTTGATCACCGATACCTGGGTGATCCGATCCCGGTCCGGTTCGGCGGCCCCACCGGCCACTGGCTGCTCCGCCGAGACCACGCAGGCAGGCCAGACCACGGCCACCGCGACACACCAGAGCAGCGACGACCTCATCATCCCGTGACGCATGCGATCCTCTCCTCTCGTTCCTGCCCTGCGGCGATCACCGATTGACGACATGCTGCGGCTGGCCCGCGACGAAGGCCCGGATGTTTGCGGCCGTCACCTCGATCAGTCGGCGTCGGGCATTTCGCGTGGCCCAGGCGATATGAGGCGTGATGATGCAGTTGCGGGCCGTGAGCAGCGGGTTCGACGCCGGCGGCGGCTCAACCGAGAGCACGTCGAGGCCAGCCCCGGCGATGCGGCCCTGGTCGAGCGCGGCGGCGAGGTCAG
>JBIIOL010000057.1:0-11147 GCA_044336965.1 Pirellulales bacterium
AAAAACTGAAGCCCTTCATTGGCAACTACGTGGTCGATCGAGCCAAACAGGGTGACAGCGGACTGGTGGCACGGTTGACCACCAAAAAAGACTACTCGCAGTCAACTCCACCGCCTCCTTTCAATGTCAACGGCGAATCCTTTAACGACCTCCAGTTCCGCGCCGCCGTCCGATCCGTCGACATAGGGAGTTCGTTCTCTGAAATCAAGCGATGGATGAAGCAGTATGGGGCCGACCCGGCCTTCGCGGGCCACCTGACATTCATCGACACTCCGGGGCTCAAGCCTGCCGAGGCTGGTGGTATCGACAGCGATGAAGTTCTTCGGCAGGTGCTTGCCCGCAAAAACCAGCAGATCGTTGTTGAACTTCTTAAGAACGACGAACTCGACCTGATCGTTCATCTGGTTCTCTGCGGCCAGCAGTCTGACTTCTCCACACTCTGGAACGCGTTGGAGGAAAAAGACAGTGGCGTGCTTCAGGACCTCGGCGACAGGATCATCGTCGCGGTCAATGGCTTCAACATGTACTTCAATAACGTTGATCTTTCGAGGCGCTGGCGAAATGGAGCGTCGGGCACGGAAGACGACCACTTCAACGTTTCCCTGCAGTCCTGCATCCTCGGCAGGCTCAGTGAGCGTGGCACACTCAACCCGCTGACGATCTGTTTTCTCGATGTGAAGCGCGTCGCGGAAGGATTTAGTGGAGGTAAGTCGTACACCGATTTCTATCGCGATTGCCGCGGGCATGCGGAAGCGTGGGCCGAGCCGGGCGGCGTTGGCCACGACACATTGCGCCGGCTTGGCATTCTCGACTCCTTCAAGAAGAATCTGGATGCGATCGCTAACGAGGAAGACTGCGGCAAGGGCTTCCTCGTCCACTGCGTCATGGAAGCGTGGAAGACGCAGGGGCCAAAACTCCTGGTCCGGCGATTCATCGTTCGGAGCGGCCTGCTTCGCTCGATCCGGGAACTGCGAAAGTTTCTCAGTCTGTATTACGACGACCAGGGGAAGATGACCAAGCAGAGCGTCACCGACGCGCTGAAGTCGACGCTGGCGTTCCTCGACCCGTCGAGCCCCGACGCCATCGACACGTTCTGCGCTCGTGAGGTCGACCCGTACATCGCGAAGAAATTCGTGGATCTGGCGATCGCCGAAGAAAAGTCCCCGAAATGGGCGAGCATCGCATTCCAGAAGATGGTGTCTTGGGTGGTTTCCAGGATCAAAGCCCACAACCCGACCATGAAACCAGAGGTCGAGACCAATCTAAAAAAGTTCTTCCACCAGGAACTGAACTCGTCAGCGGCTGCTTGGGGCTACATGTCGTCGCAACTGCCACTGCCGTCCCGCGAGGACCAGGCCCCGCATCACCTCGTCGTGCATGCCCTCCGCTATCACGCTCGCGAGTTCCTCCACAACTGCGTGCAGTTGGCCGGGTCGGACGACAACCTCGCCGGTGTCATGCAGGACGAAAAGGATCGCGAGGACATGGCCGCGGTGATGTCGTCGATTAAAGAGTTGCAGAAAGAGGTCGAGCAGTTCTGCGCAACCCATGGAGTGTCGGTCACATGAGCACGGGCCCCGCGGTTCCCCAGTTCATCATCGTGCCCCGGACTGGCATTCAACTGTGCCGGCGGCTGCCGCTCAGTCACATGAGTCAAGTCCCTGATCAAATCAAAGACAAGATCTGGGACGCCGCCCAAAAGATCGGCGTGAGCCCGAAAAAGGATGATGAACCCGGCCTTGCTGCCGCCAAGCCGCGGGGCGCCGCAGCCAACATCCTGCTGCCGCTGGTGGCCGGCTACGCCTGCGTGGACGAGGGCGTTGAGACGACCGGCTGGATGGCCTGCGACCAGACGAACCCGGCCTTCTTCAGGCTGCTGAAGGTGGGCAGCGAGTGGCACGTCGACCTTCTGATCGACACCCAGTCGGGTGGCGGCTCGATGGTCAGCAACCGGATTCCCTGCATCGTTTCGTACGGTGCAACGCTTCTCAGGCGCGAGCAGGAACTCTGCAATTTCTACGTCGAGGACTACACCAAGCCGAAGAACGTCGTCGGGTCGCTCGTGATCGACTACGGCAATTCCGGCTGTGCCGCGATCTTCTGTCCAGACGATGCGGCACCGGGCTCCGTGCGGGCCATGGCGCTGCCCACGCCATTCGACCCGCCCCAGACCAACGCCGACATACGCACCAGCGGTCCGATTCTCAAGTCGACGATGTTCGTGCTCTGGGCCCCGGAATCCGAACTCACTCCGCCATGGGTCGTGTATGGCCAGCAGGCGGAGCAGTTGATGGCGGCGGAAGATCCGCTGATCACCTCACTGTATGCGCCCAAGAAGTACGTTCGCGACTGGCCGGAGCACCTCAAGGCGCTCGAACCCACGACGCCATTTCGTGGAAAGATCGGCCAACGCGATGGGCTGTTCCCGAAGCAATTGTTCGTCCAGCATGGGATCGACCAGCTCCTCGAACTTATCCTCGCGGGTCTCACCAACCCGAACCGCGCTTCGCTCGACCCCGTCCTCTACCCACAGGTCCGCAAGCTTTTGCTGACGTACCCGCTGACCTGGCGGGAGGCGGAGAAAAAGCTCTTTCGCAAGATGTTCCGTAATGCTGCCGACCGCCTGTTTCAACACGATCCCGAGGTGGGCAGTCAGTTTGGCGTCGAATTGGTCTGCAGCGAGCCCGTCGCGGTGGCGACCTACGCCCTGTGGGAGCACCTCTTCAACTACTACAACTACGGCAAGAAGGGACAGAACCTGCGGGCCCCTTCGCTGGCCAGCAGCAGCCTCGGCAATAGTACTGGCGAGCCCCGTCTGCGGATGCTCATCGTGGACATCGGGGGTGGATCGACCGACATCGCGCTGCTGGATGCCCACTGGGAGGTCGTGCCCGAAAAGGATGACAACGAGCATGTAGCCGTCACCTTTCATCAGGCGGAATGGGCGAGATTCAACCGGGCTGGCGACCGGATCTCCCACCTGATCGCGACAGCGATCCTGGAATACATGCGGACTCGCTACGGCATCCGCGAAAGCCTCGACTTTGAGGTCCGCGCCACGAACCCGGCCTTCACGCTGGAGAGGCAACGGGTGGCTGTCTCCATGATCATGCAGTATGCCGAGCAGGCCAAGGCCGCACTGGTGAAGAATGCCGAGGAGGCAAAGGCCGCAGGGGTCGAAACCGTGCAACCCTGGAGGCTCAGCAAGGATGACGAGGAGAAGCTTAAGCAGCAGTTCATCTCCGTGATCACGCAGCAGGAGGACAGCCAACCCGATTCGGGATACGGTTTCGAACTCTCGCTTCCGGTGCTGGAGAAGTGGGTCGAACTCGACAGACGGAGTAAGACCACGGGCGGCGAGCCTGGCTTCATGGACATTTTCGTTTATCTTGGTGAACTCGCCGCCCAGTGCAAACGGCAGCAAAAGGAGATCAATCTGGTCATCCTCAGCGGCCGCACGACACGGCTTCCGTTCCTCCGGCGGTTGGCGGCCGAGGCGCTGGGCATGCCCTGGCATCGGATTCGCACCGTGGGAGAACTCCTGCCTGACGAACTCAAGGCGGCTGATCACGCCGAGATGGACAAACTGGCCGTGGTCTACGGCGGCCACCTTTTCAAAAATGGTGAGCCGATCAGGTTTTCGTTCAGTGAGTCGGCCGAGGTCGAATGCTTTCAGCGTGTGATCGGGATCGCATCCGAGACGCCGAGTGGCATGCGAATCAGTCGCGTCTTCGTCTCCCCCGGTGAGCGCGGAAGCCGAACCATACCGGTCAAGGTTGCTGCCAATCGCACGATCCGCATCGGCCAGGCGTTTCGCGAGGACTCCGACGTCGATCTCATGGGTGTTCTGCACAACTCGACTGCGGAGGACCGCGAAGTCGACATCGACGTGATCTCTGACTTTCAGGTCACGATGAAGCGGGGCCGCAAGTCCGAGGGGGTGACTTATACCGAGTGGGTGTCTGGCGGCGCAAACGACATCCGTGACAACTTCAATGACACCGGCCGGATCGACTGCGAGCCGGAGGGTTTCATTCGCGGGATCGTGCGTTCTAACCAAGATGAATGGATGATGCGGTGAACCGATGAACAACAGCCTGCTTCTCCGCGCCGCAATGGCGCTGTGTGCCGTCAACGCCCTCTTCGCGCTCCTGTCGACGTGGTCGATGAGCAGCGCACGTACGAGGCTCAACGAGGGCCTGCAGCAGGCCGATCGGGCCGTCGCGGAGGTCGCCGCCAAGGCGGCTGCCGAGACTGCTGCCGAAACCACCGCCCGTAAGGACGCCGTGGCCGCGGCAGAGCAGCGGCTTCAGGCTGCTGAGAAGGAGATCGGCGAACTGAGGGCCAGGGTATTTCCGCCCGCCCCACAGCCGAGAAGACCCACCATTCCGTCGGGGGAGCCCGGTGCCGCTCCTGAAGAATCTGGCACCCCGCCTGTGAACCTGAAGCCATGATACCGATCGCGATTGGCGCTGGTCTGGCTGGGTATGCGTTTCACGTGCTGGGGCAGCGGATCGCCGCTGCCGAGCGCGAGGCAACCAGTGCCTGCGCCGGATCGAACGATGCTCTGGCGGGAATGCTTCGGGAGTATTGCCGAGGCGTGATTGCAGCGAACCTGCTGGCTGCGTCGACCGCCCCGGGCTTCACGAAGACGCGAGTCCGCTACCGGGAGCATAACGATCGATTCACGACCGTGGGCGAACTGCTTCAGGCCATGACGCCGAAACTCGGCAGCTCCTCATACGCCGACGTCCTGCAGCTCGTGCGGCTTTTCTATCAACTCGATTACACGCTCGGGCCGGCCCCGGACCGCTGCGGTGGCATTCTGAACGAGTTGGAGCGGCGGTTAGTGGCAAATGACGGGAGCCGGGAGGTCGGCCGTGTGGAGCGGCTGGCACGCGGTCAGCGATGCGATGCCGCAAAGATGACGCTCGTCCGGAGCGGATCCCATGTCGAGCAGCCGCTCGGGTTCGTCGTCTATTCCCCGGATGGCAAGGTGATGAACCGGGCGGAGGTTTTGGGTCGGTAGCCGGTTCGGGCATGCCGGCCGCCTGTGTGATCGACGACGGCGGCCTGGTGGTCGGGCCGTCTGGTTCAGTGCAGAAACGCCCGCAGGGCTTCACATTCTCCGTAGGCTAGAGGTTTGTCTCATCCCATGAACGATTCGCCTTCTCCCACCACGGGTGTGTTCAACCGCGCCGCCTTCACCCAGCTTCTCAAGAAGCCCGGCATGGCGGCTGCCATGTTCCTGCCGGTGGATCGTGCCGAATGGATGAATGGTCGCTACACGCTGGGGAAGAAGCCTGCGCCGCTTCCGGCGGGTGAATTCACCGGCGTGCGACTGCTGGTCCCCGATCCCCGAAACCTCAACAAGACAGCGGAGCAGAACGTCCAGGGGGACCTCGTCCAGCTCATCGATTCGATCGTCAAGATTCGGGCAGCCGACAAGGACCTGGCAGGCACCGTGCTGTCGTCCGAGCGGATCGTGAAGAAAGACCGTTCCGGCGTGCCGCGTGTGCGTTTCGGGCTGCGATGCGACGCCTCGAACAAGTTCATGGACGAGGCCGCTGCTGCCACCGAGTGCCATCGTCAGATCGTGCGGAGTTTCCAGCAGGCGCTGTTTGGGATCGAGTCGCAGCCTCCGTTCGACGCTTCACAGGGCTTCGCAGGACTGTCGACATGGGCGAAGGGAGTCAGGCTCAAGAAGTTTTGGGACTGGCGCTGGCTGCTGCTGCTCCTCCTGCTCCTGCCATTCCTGTTTCGCAGCTGCCGCGAGACGGACCCGATTGCCGGAAGCACCCGGAGTTTCATCATCGTGGTCGACAGCAGCTCGAGCATGGAGCCGCACTTCGCCAAGGTTCGCGAGGAGGCGACGAAGACGCTGAACAACATCACGGACTCGGCGTTCAAGCGGATGCTCGGATTCCTCGGCCAGAGTCATTACATCGATCTCATCAACTATGACGACACCGCGAAGAGCCTTTTTGGCGAGCTGAAGCCGGTCACGAAGACGACCGCCGAGGAGATTCTCAAGGGCATCGAAGGGCTACAGCCAGGTGGTTCCACGAACCTCAAGGCAGCGATGACACTGGCAGAGCAGGAGATCAAGAAGCATGGGAGGGAGACCACCGTCTGCATCATCACGGACGGTGCCGACTACAGTGTCGCCGGGATGATCAACGAGATGGAGTCCGATCGTGCAGCGGTCGAATCCCGGTTCGGGATGTCGGGCGGCGGCAGGCCGCTCATGCATGTGAACACCCTCTCGCCCCGTCTGCTCGACGCGGCTGAACGCACGGGACAGGTGTCGCCGCAAAATCCCGCGGAGGAGCAACTCGCCCGGTTTTCATCGCTGTTCTACGGGATGTTCGGATTCACGGGCATCGGCTTCACCCAACGCGGACTCCCGGCATTGTCCCGGATTTGGAACACCATGCTGTGGACGGCCCGCATGGCTGTGATCGCGGGTGGCATCGCGTATGCCTATCCGCGCCTGCGGGCGCTCGTGTAAGGCCGACGTCACCTCCGGTGATGTCACCAGTGTCGTTCGTTGCCCTGTTGGGCACGCGCCCAGCCGCAGCAGTCGGACTCTCCGCGGGGACTCCGTTCACTGCTTGTCGTCGTCGCCCCAGCGCCATCGTGGCGGCTCACCGGTCCACCAGCAGACCGCGATGAGAACGCCCGACAGGCCGAAAACACTTATGAGAAATCCAGGCATGTTCCTCTGGGGCGGAAACATCACGACAGCCAGTGGCAGCAGGGCGGCGTAGCCCAGCGTCACCACCCAACCCTCCCACGTACATGGCGGGCCCCAGCCCCAGCCGTACGTCTTCATGGGAAACCAGTATCTTGGTGGCTGGTGAGACGATTCCTGCGGTGGTTCCCCGGTCTGAGGTTCGTGAGTAGACATGGTTGTTCGGTGTGTTTAACGCCCGGCAGTCCTCGGTCTCCGGCTTTTCCCATGGGCCATGATAACCAGCGGGAAGGGGCATGCGTGCCGCGAGCCGCCAGCGATCCGGAGAACAGCTCGCGTTTCCCGCCCTCATCACTGTGGGTACGATGAGGCTTCGACCGGCACACCGCTGGTGGCTTCAGGGTGGTACACGTGGCGAAACGCGATGCGGGGGAAGACTGGCGACGGTTTGAGGTCACCGCGATTCCCAGCAAGGATTCGACTCCTCATCTCGACAGGTTCCTGTCGGAAGTGACCACGACGGCCGTGGGACACGCCCCACGCCGGTTGCTGGACATCGGCTGCGGCGATGGCCGTTTGGCCAAACGGCTTTATGAACGGGGCTTCTCGGTCACTGGAGTCGATGTGAGTTCGGCAGCAGTTCGTGCCGCACGGGACCTGGCCGTCATCGCCGATCCATCTGGCGAACTGCTGCGGTTTCACGAGGCCGACATGGCAGCCGATGCCGCACCCCGGATCGATGCACAGCCGTTTGACGTGGTCGTCTGTCAACTCGTGCTGTCGATCATCGGTGATGCACGGCAACGCCGCAATCTGCTGCGTCACGCGCGGACGTGTCTCGCGCCGGACGGCTGGCTCTACCTCTCGGCCTCGGGCGTCTCCGACGCGATCAATCCCGGCTACGCGAAGTCGTACGCCGCGGATTTTCCCGACACCGGTGAGTGGCACACGTACTTCTCCCGCGACGCCGACGGCAGGGTTCTCTATGCGACCCATCATTTCACCCGCGACGAACTGGCGTCACTCCTCGAGCAGCAGGGCTTCAGCAGCATCACGGTGACGACAGAACGCGAGGCGAGCAGCAGACGGCCCGATGAGGCGGCGTATTTCCTCTACGCCACCTGCCGCGACAGGGGGATATCACCGTGCACTGACGCCTCGATCGAGTGCTTCAACGAGGGCGATCAGGAGGCGACGGCCTGACATCGCAGCTAGTTGCGCGGCCAGAGATGCAGCGTTCGCTCCGTTGGCACGCCGTAGCGAACCTCGATGGGCATGGGCTGTGCGGCGGCCTCTGTTCCCTCGATCGGCTTCATGGCCGTGACCGTCTGCGTTGCTGGACGTTCGATCGGCCCGGGGTTCTCGGCGGCCAGCCAGCCAATGACGCCAAGCACCAGAATCACAGGCAGAATGGCGTACTTCGGATGCGGACCCCAGATATTCGACATTGTGGTTGCCATGCATGACCTCCCGGATGGAGAAGACTTTGAACGTGACGAAAACTGCTCCCTGGAGCCTACAACCCCTCATGCAGGGTACGCAAGCACCCCGATGCGAGAGCCCAGGAGACTACCGCCCTATTCTCGTGACGGTGACGCTCTTGACCGCATACACCGGAATTCGCAGTTCGGTCACGTCGGCAATATCTCGACAGACAACGTAGTCCGGGCCGATCTCCGTCACCTTGTAGCCGAGTGGACCGTCGAATTTCTCCAGCACCCCGATTTCGTAGCTGCCGCCCGAGTCCTTGACCTGAACGGCCTGTCCGAGCCGCAGCGCCGCAAATACCCCCTGACGTTCCGCGGGCGCCAGTCCCACGGCGGATGCGAAGACGGCAGCGGCCACGATGCCTGTGCCGATTGCAAAGAACGGACGACGATTGATCATCTCTTGCGCTCCATAACGAGGAAAACACGACCGTCTCATGACAGCCACCATAGAACCATCGCCAGACAGATCAGAGCCGTGACAACGACCCACAGCGGTCTGCGGGGAAGAGGCGAGTCTTCAGCCGAAAGATACCGCTCGCAATGGGGACAGCGCGGTGAATCTTCGAGGATTTCCCGCCTGCAGTAGGGGCAGGGCACGGTCGGTTCGTCAGCGGAGTCGTCGCCGCTGTCGCCGTCGTCATCCCAGTCGTCATCGTCATCATCGCCGTCGTCGTGCGAGCGACCCATCGCGAGACCCTCCATGTTTCATCCGCTGCCGCGGACAGTCTACACTCGGGGCATCCTGCTGCCGCACGGCAGAGGGACTATCACACCACGCCCCACGGCACGAAACCATGCCGACTCGATTCTGGCTTTCGATCCTTCTCGCGATCCTGGCGGGCATCGCCGTGCTCTTGGCCAAGCCCACCGGCAGGAAACAGAGGTCGTCGGTGCCGTGGCGAGGCCAGGTCAAGCCGCCCCCGCCCCCACCGATCCCGTCTGGCCCGCGGGTGAATCCGTGACCGGTGCCGGTGAACATGCCCCGTGCTCACGCAGCCGGCGAACTCCCCGGCCCGATTTCCCCGAATCAGCCCGGCGTCCTATACTGCCGGAATGAACGTCGAACGTGTGAAGTACGTCCTGTGGGCCGCCGACATGGATCGGGCGGTGGCTTTCTACCGAGACCTCTTCGGCGGTCGCGTGCTGAAGCAAAACAGCGTGATCGCGGAGGTCGAGATCCTCGGCTCGGTGATCGGCATCCACTCCGGGGGCGAGGGCAAACGTACCTGGACCGGGTTGAGCTTTCAGGTGCCCGACGTGATCGCCGGCGCCCGCGAGGTAGTGGCCGCCGGTGGGCAGGTCGTCCGCGAGCCGGAGCCGGAGAATGGTGAGCCGCCCCACCTGGCGATGTGTGTCGATCCCGAGGGCAACGAGTTCATGCTGTCGCGCAAGCGAGGGGCTTGAGCGTCTCGGAATGCCCCCGCGACGTGGGTGGCCGCGGATCAGCCCGCGAGGACGATGATGGCCGCCCCGAGGAAGATGAACGCGCCGCCCAGCACCACCGGCAGTTGCAGTTGCCCCTGGAACAAAAACACGGAGAAGAGGGCGACGAACAGTGGGTAGGAAATTTCCAGCACGGCGGATTTGTCGGCGCCGAGCAGTTGGATCGAGCCCAGGATGCAGAGCGCTGCGGCCGTGGCGGTCACGAGCGTCAGGCCGACGAGGGGCAGGCTCGCGGCGGTCGTGTCAAACCGCACGAGAGATGCGGGCGAGTGCCCCTGAGCCAGCATGATCGCGGCGGACACCAGCACGCCGCAAAGACAGTGGAGAAAGTAGAGTTTGAAGACGGAGAGGCTCGAAAGCACCCGTTCATCGAGGCAGTAGGTGAGTCCCCAGAGAATCGATGCTGCCACCGCGAGGATGTAGCCGTAGGAATTCATCGCAGTCTCCGCACTTTTTCGCTGTCAGCGACGCTCCGACTACCGGAACTGCTGGCACCAGTAGGCCGTGCCGTCGGCACTGTGGACCATCGCGACACCGATGCGGGTATGGCCGCCACCAAGAATGTTGGCACGGTGGCCGCTGGAATTCATCCAGCTCGATACCGCTTCAGATGCTGATGTCTGCCCCATGCCGATGTTCTCGGTGACACCGCTTCCGTGCGACAGGTTGCGATTGCGTGCCATCCAGCGAGCGTGGTTGCGGGCCCCATTCATGAGTTGGCCGTCGGCAGCCAGCGGCGGCAGGCCACTGCGGGCCCGGGCGGCGTTCGTTTTGGCGATGACCGCCGATTCGACCTGCGATAGGCCGGCGTTATCCTGCACGGCCGCTCCGCTGATCATCACGGGCTCACGGCCGACCGCCGGCACCCCGCCAAACACCAGCCCCAGAACAGCCAGCCACCTGCATCCCCGCACGATCATCGCCTGCATGTTCAACATCACCGTCTCCCTTTTCGAGGTCGCTGTTCGAAGGGACCGATCGCGGCCCGGACTGATGCCGGTTCTAAGCCGGGACACGAAAAAATGTCAAACTGGGAAGCCGCAGCAGACTTTTCTGCCCAACAGCCACACCGTTTCACGCGGCTCACCATGCGGATTCTGATCCACGAACACTTCTGCTGCGGCGGCCTGGCAGGCCACCCGCTCGACTCGGAACTTCTCTCCGAGGGCAGCGGCATGCTCCGCAACCTCGTGGAAGATTTTCACGCCGCTGGCCACGACGTCACTGTCGTTGTCGATAACAGGGTGCCCATCCAACTGCCCGGCAGAATCATCTCCTTCGACGCTGCATCCCCTCGACACGCCCTCGACGCCTTCAACCAGGCGATCGCAACCGTGGACGCCGCCCTCATCGTTGCACCCGAGCATGATGAGATCCTGCCCGCCATGCTCGAACGGATCGAACAGGCCGGCGTCATCAATCTCGGCTCAACGAGCGTCGCGGTTCGTTCCGTAAGCGACAAGCACGGACTCGCGCAGCGGATGGCGGCGAACAACGTTCGAGTGCCTCGCAGCGAGTTG
>JBIIOL010000631.1:0-3739 GCA_044336965.1 Pirellulales bacterium
CTCGTCGCCCCGCCAGCTGTCGCCATCGGGATCGGTGAGCCCACGGGGCAGGCCGGGAATGGTTTTGGCCTGACCACTTTCGAAGCTCTCTGAAAAAACGGGGATCGTCGTTCCGGCCGTCCCCGGCCCGGATATCGACAACGCCCAGACCGCCGTCGCGCCGAAGATGCCGATGGCGATGCCGGCCAGCGCCATCGTCAGCCCGGCGATGGATGCTGCACGCGGCCGATTGATCTCGGCGGCCACCGGCTCGTTCGCGATGATCTCGCCGCGGTTTTGCTCCGCACTGGCGGCGAGGGCCAGATCGATATCGTTTCTGAGAAACCAGAGCCGCCGCGCCGCGGGATCGGCCTCCAACGCCGCGGCCAGTTCGCGATGCTCGTCGGGCGTAATCAGGCCGTCGGCATGCCGGCTGATGAGTTCGTGGAGGCGGGGCAGGTCGGAGGACCCATCGGATCCAAAGGGCTGCTGGGGCATGGGGTCGCTCGGGGAGGGGGCAATCGTCGCTGGTGTTCCACCCTTGTACGTCGCAGCGTGCCGTTTTTTACCGCGGTAATCTTCTCAAACGGCGGCTAACCCGATCCCGCAGCCCCTTCCGCCAGCCGTCGGTCCACACATTCAGCCAGCGACCGACGGAGGATATTCAGCCGATTGTAGAGCGTCTGCGGGGCGCGGCCCAGCTGCTCGGCCAGACTGGCGATCCCCTGCCCGTCGATATAGGCCGCCTGCAGAAGCAGTCGGTCTTTCTCAGGCACCTTCTCCAGGCAGAGATCAAGGGCGGCGAGGCGTTCTTCCCGGTGCCCCAAGTCCGCCAGCCGCTCGGTGGCCAGCACGGTGAGCAGCCGGTCATCGAAGCAGAGGGGCGACCGCGCAGAAAGCCGCTGGAAGTTTTTCGCCTCGTAGAAGCAGACAGTCGATGCCCAGGCCAGGAAATCAGTGCCGAGTTCGAACGTGTCGAACTTCTGCCACATCGTCACACTCGCCTTCTGGAGCACGTCTTCGGCATCATGCCGGCGGCCCAAAAGCGACATCAGATACCCCATCAGTCGGCCATGGCTGCCTGTGAGCAGGGCGACGAATTCGGCCTGCCGGTCGGGCTGACTTTCAGACGCGGACTCCGGGGGGTGGACGACCATTCGGCTATTCTAGCCGCCAGAAAGGGCGTGGAATTTTCTGGGAGACCGGATCGGTAAATACCGGGGCGCTCGGACATATAATCCCGGCAGGTCGTTTTCACAGACGGTCGTCCGCACGCTTTTCGCAAGCTTTCAGCTGGATTGGGGGGTCGTCATGCCCGGTGTCACCGCGGTTCCCGTACGTTTTCTGGCTCCAAGCCTCCGCCGGACCGCGTTCACGCTGGTCGAACTGCTCGTGGTGATCGCGATCATCGGCACGCTCGTGGGCCTGCTGCTGCCGGCGGTGCAGGCGGCGCGGGAGAGTGGCCGTCGGGCGACCTGCCTGAACAAGCTCAGCCAGCTCGCCAAGGGCTGCCTCAACTACGAGAGCGGCTACCGCATGCTGCCACCGGCCTTCACCGACGCCGGGTTTGTGAAACCCACTGACGTCTATCTCGCCAACTCCGGCACCATCGGCCCCTCTGCCATGACCGCGCCCTGGACCGTGCGGATCCTGCCGTTTTGCGAGGATCAATCCCGCTACGACAAGTTCAATCAGACGGCGGGGTCGTTCGGCGGCGATTTCGGGGGCTACCCGGCGGCGAACAAGACCCAGGCCTACACACCCAACAACGCCTACCAGTGCCCCTCCCACAAGAATAGCCTGCCCACGACCCCCAACACCGACTACTTCGGTGTCTCGGGAGGAGGTCTGGCCACCGCCCCGCCCACCGGGAAGAAGCCGAGCAATGGCTACCAGTGGTGCACGGGCTTTTACGGCAATCAAAACTTCTTCAGCAACGGTGCGATCGTTGTCAACGGATCGATCAGCTCAAAAGACATCACGGATGGCACCTCGAAGCAGTTCATGCTCGCCGAGACCCGGTATCAATACACACTGGAGTCGGAGCAGGCGTGGGCGATCTCCTCGGCTGGATCGTTCTGGGTGGGCCGCGTCAGCCGGCCATCATGGGCTGGAACGTCTCGCCAAGGGACTTTTGTCGGTTCACACTCCACGACAGGCGCTGCTATCAACGGCATCAACTCGTCCGACTTCGTCGACACCTTCGCCGCTCCGGCATCTGGCTGCGGCTCGACCATATGCAGTGGCGAGATGGCGAAAACCTTCGGCAGCTACCATCCCGGCGGCTGTAACGTCGCCTTCGCCGACGGCAGCGTGCAGTTCGTGTCGCAGATGATCGACATCAACCTCTATCGCCGGCTCGGGTCGCGGGCCGACGGAACTCCGGGCGGCTACAACCCATGACGGTGGCGCGGTCATCCCACCTGCGCGGGTCGATCGTCATCGTGGCGGCAGGCCTCGCCCTCACCCTGGCAATTGCTACAGGCTGCCGGAAATCCAACGGCCTGACGCCGGTGACCGGCCGGGTGACCTTCAAGGGCAGCCCCGTGCCGATGGGCAACGTGTACATCGAGCCCGACGCCTCGCAGGGCAACAAGGGGCCGCAGTGCCGGTCGAGCATCATCAAGGGCGTCTTCACCTCGCGGCCCGAGTTTGGCGCCGTGAGCGGCCCGGTGATCGTAGATGTGGAAGGAGCTGAGCAGCGTCCGGAGAGCGAGTTTCCGACGCCGCTGTTTCCCCGCTACACCTTCAAGACGGAAATCCCCAAGGGCAAGGCCACGCTCGACATCGTCGTGCCCGAGGATGCCGGGAAGCCGAAGCGATAGGCCGACTGCACGTTCTCGCTGGCATTCGCCTTCCTCGCTTCACCTCGCCCTCGCCCCCCAGTTTGCCCAGCTGGGGTTTCGTCCGTCGCCGGAAACCGGTATCCACTCCCACCGACCGGCGGTGTGTTTTTCCCCGAGTGGCTTTTCGTGGCGAAGTGGTTTCTCATCGCCGGCCTGTTGGCATTCGCTCCGGCAGTGGCCGCCGAGGGGCCCGCACTTCCAGCGGTCGATCCCACGTCCCCCGCGCCACTCGTAGCCGCGCCTCTCGCAGCGACGGCCAGTCCCTACGCCGATCCCAGGATCGCGCTCCTCCCACCGATCGACTTCAACCTCGAGCAGGACGACTTCGCGAGCGAACCGCTCTCCGATGTCGATCCCGCCGCTTCCCGCCCCGGCAATCGGCCTCGGAAGTCGGGCGGGCCGTTCGGTGGATCGGCCCCCTTCTCCATGGGCGGCTTCTGGGCACCCGCGGTGGCCGTGGCCGGTCAGCCGGCGGAGCTTTCGATGAACGCGGAGTTTGCCCGCGTCGCCGCGCCTCTGGCGGTCCCTGCCGAAGGCAAGCCGCTCTGGATCGGCATCGCCAAATTCGGTCGGCTCGAAATCGCCACCGACGCGATGCTCCCAGACTCCGGGCAGCCCGTGCCCGACCAACTCTGGCTGGTCGAGACCGGCTTCCTGCACAGCCGTCCGCTCGATGACGGGGGCAGCATCGGCGGCACGTTTCTCTTCGGATCGGCGAGCGATCGTCCCTATGCGGCAGGCCGCGATCTCACGCTGATGGCAGTCGGCTTCTACACACGGCCGGCCCGAAACGAACGCGACGAATGGAACTTCAGCCTCTTTTACTCGCCGACGTCGCAGCTTCCCTATCCGCTGCCGGGCATCGCCTACGTCTGGCGACCCGATGAGCGTTTCGAGGCCAAGATCGGCGTGCC
>JBIIOL010000624.1:0-3735 GCA_044336965.1 Pirellulales bacterium
AGTGCGAAGCCGGGCGGATCGATCTTCGCATGGCAGCCGGCGCAGCGTTCATCCGCGCGGTGCTTCACGAGCTGCTCGCGGATCGTCGTGGCGCCCCGCGTGTCGGGATCGATCGCGGGCACGCCGGCCGGCGGCGGCGGGATGTGGTTGCCGAGGATCCGTTCGTTGATCCATACGCCGCGGGTCACCGGGCTCGTGACGGAGCCGTTGGCTGTGACTTTCAGGATGGCGGCCTGCGTGAGAAATGCGCCACGCGGGCTCCCCTCCGGCACCGGCACCCGGCGGATCGTGCAGCCTGTGACGCCGGGGATGCGGTAGTGGTCGGCGAGGCTCTGGTTGAGCATCGCGAAGTCAGACCGGACGAGGTGCGTGACGCTCTCGTTGTTCGCGATCAGTTCGCGGAGATAGGCACGGGTTTCGGCGATCATGCTCTGCTTCAGATGCTCGCGGCCTTCGGGGTAAAGCCTCAGGTCCGGCTGCGAGGCGTCGATCTTGCGCAGGTCGAGCCATTGATCCGCGAAGTCGGCGACGAACCGGTCGGACCGCGGGTCGGCGAGCAACCGGTCGGTCTGCCTCCGCAGATTCTCGGGCAGGTGCAGGCGGCCCTCGTTGGCAAGCGTGATAAGGTCCTCGTCAGGCACGCTGTTCCAGAACCAGAGCGAGAGCCTCTCGGCGATAGCCCTGTCATCGAGGCGGACACGGCTTTCGCCAGCCTCGGAGCCGGCAGCTTCACCGACGAAGAGAAAATCGGTGGAAGAGAGCGCCGTCTTGTAGGCCTCCTTCATCGCGTCTTCGAAGCACGCTTTTTCCTCCATCTCGCGGGCCACGATCCCCACATACGCCTGCACCTCCTCCGGCGTCACGACACGGCGGAAGGCCCGCGGGAGAAACTGCCCCAAGAGCCGGGCCGCATCGACGAGCGGCTCTTCACTCGCCACGGTCTCGAGCGGCCGCTCTTTTTCCTCCTTCGGAATCGAGCTGTTGTGCGGCCGAATCGCCGGCGAACGGGAACGCTGTCTCAGCGGCTCGCGTTTGGGTGGCACGAGTCCGCCATCGGCCGCGAAACCCTGGATCGGCAGATCGCCAAAGAGCGACTGGTGACTTTTCGGTGGCCACTGCTCAAAGATCGGGCCCTCCACCTCGAACCAATCGAGCGCGATGCCCGGGCCGGAATGGACCGCGCACGATCCCTTCGAGTCGGAAGGGAACCGCCCGGTGTTTTTTTCGTGGCCGGTCAGCGTGCCAATGTCGAAGACGAGCTCCTCATTGACGTCGAACCAGCCGGTGTATTCGTCGGTCCGGCTCTTGAGCGAGGGGGCATCGAACAGCCCGAGCCATCGCTTGGGTGAATGCAGGAACCGAGGGCCGTCCGACGGCTGCCAGACGGAGAGCATGAACGACTCGTTGCGTTTCGGCGGTTCGACGGTGCCCCGATCCCACCAGAAGCCCCAAGCCGATGTGCGGATCCGGTAGGTGCCGGCATAGATCGGGGAAAACTGGAGCGACAGGAACATCGGCCGGTGGACCGCGCCGGTGAAGAAACCGGCAGCGCCGTCGTAGTCGTGAAGTTGCTGGCCGAGCTGCTCCATGCGTGCCGCTTTGCCGGCCTCTCCATCGGCGAGGACGTTGTCTTCGGGCCCCGGCAGCGGCAACACCGGGTCGTAGTGCTTGTCCTTGAGCAGCACGATGTCTCCCCGGGCGATCCAGGCCCAGGTCTCCGTTCCCGTAGCGCCGCCGAAACGCTTCCGCAGCACTGGCGGCGGGGTGTTCCGAGTGGCGATGGCTGCGGTGAGCGCGACGTCCGCCGCATCCATGAACTGGCTCAGGTGAACATTCGAAAGATCGAGCGACTGACCGATCTTGTCGTAGCCATGGCGACGCTCGTCCTCCGGCAGGAGCTGCTTGATCCGCAACTCTGGAAGATGGAGAAGGTCTCGCAGGGCGTTTTCATATTCCTGCCGCGTGAGCCGTCGGTAGAGCCCGCGGCCGGTGTTGGAGATCTTCGCCGCGTCGGCCAGATGGAGACGATCGTCCAGCATCGCGAGGACGGGGGCCGTCTCCGAAGCCGGCGGCTGCTCGTTGGGCTTGGGCGGCATCTCGCCGGCGGCGATCCGGTCGTGCACCCGTTCCCAGAGTCGGAAGTGCTCGGGGTCGTCCATCGTGAGCGGAAGCGTGTCGAGGTCAAGGCCGCCCTTCTTCGCAGCGGCATCGTGGCATTCGAGGCAATGACTCTCCAGAAAGCCGCGGAGGCGAGCGTCCGCGGCAACCCCCGTGGCGGCGAAGGAGAGCAGCACCGCGGTGGCCAAAAGGGCGGAGACGCGGCGGCTCATGCCACCTCCAGCCCCGTGAGGGTGCCCGTGCTGGAGGAAAAGCGATCCTCTTCGAGCCCCATGTGCTGGAGCATGCTCACGAAGAGATTGCACAAGGGCGTGTTGTTCTTCTTGTCGAATTCGAGGTGCTGCCCATGTCGAAATCGCCCGCCGGCGAGGAGGATCGGCAGGTTGACGTTCGAGTGGTTGCTGCCGTTGGACATGTTGGAGCCGAAGAGCACCGCCGTGTCATCGAGCAGGCTGCCCGCCCCCTCGTTCACACCGGCGAGCTGATCGAGGAAGCGGCCGAGGTTTTTCATGCCAGCCTCCTCAACTTTCGCGAGTTGCTCGATCTTCTCCGGCTCGTTGCCGTGGTGCGTGAGCGAGTGCGTGCGGTCGCTGACACCCGGCACCTTCACGAGGACCTCCAGCGGGTTCAGGTAGAGCGTGATGGTCCGGGTGCTGTCGCTCTGCAGGGCGAGCAGGGCCATGTCGTACATCAGCCGCGCCCGATCGACGTCCTGCGTGATGTCGGTGATGTCCTGCGGGGCGGGGCTCGCGACGTGCGGCTTGTCCCGCTGTTGCCAGATTCGGTTCTGTTCGAGCCGCTGCTCGAGCTCGCGGACGCTCGTGAAATACTGATCCAGCCTCGCGCGATCCTCCGCGCCGAGCCGGCGTGAAAGCCGCCGCGCCTTGTCGTTCACGAAGTCGAGTGCGCTCACACGATTGCCGATCTCCCGCATCCGCTCCGCGCTCTCCGCGGCGGTGTCCGGCGTGAAAAGGCGACGATAGAGATTGGCGGGACTGAGTTCCGGCGGGATGAACACGCCGTCGCGTGAGACCGAGAGCAGGCCGTCGTGCTGGCCGTTCACGGCCAGGGCAAGGAAGGGGAAGCGGGTCTGGTGACCCATCGCCTCCGCGGCGACCTGATCCATTGAGATGCTGTTCTTGAAGACCGGGGAATTTGGGAACCTCGCGCCGCTCAGGAAGGTCTTCTCGACGCAATGACCGCCGGAATTGTCGGGGTGGGAGAGACCGTTCATCACCGTGTAGCGGCCGCGAACGCCCTCCAGATGCGCGAGATACTTCGACGGCTCAAAATCCTTCCCTGACTGCTTGGGAAAGAAGTTGTCGGCCAGGAGCCCGGTGTTGGTCATGATGCAGACCATCCGCTTGGGCGGGGCTGCCGCGGACTGGCCGCGTGCGGCCCGCGGATCCAGGGCTTCGAGAAAGGGCAGGGCCAATACCGCCGAGCCGCTCCGCAGGAACTGCCGGCGTGCGACGAGGCTTTCGCGGGGGGCTATGCCTCGGGATGGGACTGTCTGGTGCATGGGGCGCGAGGCCTCGAAGCCGGGGTCAGACGATGGAGACATCCTATGGAAGAATGTCTTGTGTCGCTGGATTTACCGGTGCGCCAACGGTAAAC
>JBIIOL010000422.1:0-3733 GCA_044336965.1 Pirellulales bacterium
CTCTGACCGGTTCTCGGCCCACGCTTCCAGACACACGTAAATCCATGCTGCCAGTGGGGTTGCAGCGCAAACCCCATGAATCCAGGCGGATGGTGAATCCTCGCCGGAAGAATCCCACCCCATCCGCTGTTTGAGAGCGTTGCTGACCAGAAATGCGAAGCCGTCAGTATTTCGGGAATATGGCAGGGGTGGGAAAGCGAACTTCGTGGCTACCATCGCGTAGGCATTCATCCCAAGGCACTTGAAGCTCGGGCCAAGCTGCGGGGCGGACACGGACAACCCTGCCGGGGCGAATGCCTTCGATGATGAGGTCCGTCTCGAAAATGATTTGGATGCCGCTGCTCCCCAGCGGCACCTCTCCGGGCGTCTTGATGACATCCCGGATAGGGCCTTTTGAGGCCATGTGCGCGGGACCGTAGTGCCCGCCAGCATGCCTCAACGTATTCTCGGCCCCATTCATCAGCACCTCGCTCTCTTTCGAGAAATCGGCATAGAGGGATGGGTCCATGCCGCCGAACAAGGTCGCGGTCACCGTCGCACGGCCAAACTTGCCATACTCGACGGCATCGATCCAAGCTGGCATCCAGCGGCTACGGATGAAAGCCTTGTGCACTTCGTTTTGATTGTGGGCGGCGCGTTGCATCGCAACGTCGTCCAGCCAGATGTCCGAAATGTGGAATCGGGTGAACACGCCACCCGGTGTGGGCTTCCAGGTGATACCAAGCAGGACAGCCTGGCCACCAAGGGATTTTTTCCCTTCTGCGGGCCACGCACCTTCGGCGATGAGTTCCGCAATGGTGAGGCTTTCGCGGCCGCGCCAGATGCGGGTGGCGGCATCGAAATTCATCGTCTCCTCGGCAGCCTTGCCGTCTCCGCCCTGATTCGGTTCGAGGCTGGCGACGATCATGCCCTGGAAATTCCTGACGTCCACTTCCTTGATCCTCCAGACCTTCCCCTCGCGCTGGCAGGAGCTGGGCTCGTCCTCGAGAAGCAGCACATGGTTTTCGGCGGGTGTCGAGCCGATGCCACGGTAATGGCCGGTGTCCACGTTCTTGCTGTTGACCGGCAGCACCGGCACGGAGGAGAGCTTGGGGTCCGGCGGGAGAAAGGCATGGACGCGCAGCACGGTGCCGAGCGGGATATCCCGGAGATCCGCCGCTGCGCCGTGATAGCGGACGAGGCCGTAGGGAAGCATGGCGAAGGGTTGCGGGTCGTTGCGGAAAAACTGGCCCGCCCCTTGCACGCGGATGCTGCCCCGTCGGTTCGTATGGTCCAAGAACACCAGTTCGCCGCGATAGGCGTGCGCCTTTTCGAGCGGGGGAAACTTCCCCGCTTCGGGTCGGAACGGCTCGTCAGCGATCGCTGCAGTCGTTGTCAACAGCGAGAGCGACAGGTAAATCGTCGCGGCTAGTCGCATGGTTATGGTCATAGCTTCTCACACCTCGATCACCTTGTTGCTGTCGCCAAACTGGTCGATCTCCACTCCCATCCGCTGGGCCATCAGAAGCAGCAGGTTGCTCATGTGGGCGTCGGTGTTCGCGGGACGGCTGCAGAGCTGGTAATGCGCGGTGGTCAGCGCTCCATCCGCGCCGATCGCGTAGCCTTGGAAGCCTTTGGCATCCATGTTGAAGTCGAGATGGCTGCCGTGCTTCAGGCCAAGGTCCGAGCCGCCGGCGAGCACGAGCGGGAGGTTGGCGTTGCCATGGCTGTGGCCGTAGGACATGCCGCTGCCGAAGAGTGCCATCGTGGAGCCCAGAAGCGGCTGGCCGTTGACGTCCTTCGTCTCCTCGAGGCGCGACAGGAAGTAGCTAAACTGCTCGATGGCAAAGGTGTCGTAGTTTGTGAGCTTCTCCATGTAGCCGGCGTCGCCACCGTGGTGGCTGAGCTGATGCCGCGACTCGGTGATGCCGATTTCGGGAATGGCGAAGGCCTCCCCCTCACCGCCCAAACTGAAGGTGGCCACGCGCGTCGCGTCCGTCTGAAAGGCGAGCACCATGAGGTCATACACCGTGCGGAAATAATCACCCGCCATGGTGGCAGCGATGTCACGGTTGGTGCGCTTACGGTCGGCATCGGAGACCGCGGGCAGCGGCGTGTCGAGCCATGCATCGGCCCGCCGCGTGCGGATCTCCGTCTCTCGGACGGAGGTGAGGTATTGCTCCATGCGTCCTTTGTCCTCCGTCCCCATCTTCGACTCGAGCCGCCGCACTTCCGCGAGGTTGGCGTCGAGGACACTTCCCTTGCGGCGCAAGTTCCTCCTCTGGACCGTCTTGCCGCCTTTCGGTTCTTCGAACAGGGACGCGAAAATCTCACTGCAACGCCGCAACGCGGGAAGTTGGACCCCATCGGCAGTCCAGGCGAGGGAGCCTTGCGTGAGGGCGACCTCCATGGACGGGTAGCGGGTGTGCGGCGCCGTGATCTCAGCCATTTTCTGGTCAACGGAGATCGAATTGCGATCCGAAGGGCCGAGCTTACCACCCGTCAGCCAGACTGATATGCAGTTGTGGTGGTGGCTAATGGCTCCCGGGTGATGCAGGCCGCTGATCGGAGTGATCACGTCGCGGTGCTTCTCCAGAGGCTTCAGCGATCGCGAGAATTCGTAGTCTTTACCAGGCTTGGTGATCTGGTAGTTGAGCGAATGGACACCGTTTGCCAGGTAGATGAAGGCGCTGCGTCGAGGCGCTGCGGACTGTTGCTCGGCCGCCCGGAGCGGGATCATGCATTCCAGCATGGGCAGGGAGATGCTCGTCCCCAAAGCCCGCAGCGCGTGCCGGCGGTTGATCAACCAGGATTGGGAGAGATAGTTCATGGTTCTTGGTTCCTTGTTCTTCACTCTTGTTCGTAGTTCCTTGTCGTCCTATGACCGAAGAACGAGGAACATAGAACCGGGAACAATTGCTAGCGCTTCCTCATCAACTCCGACAACGCTACCGCACGCACGATGTCCTTCACGCGGTAATCGTTCTTCTTCGCTTCTTCTTCAATCGCCTTCAGGTCGTCCTGATCATCCACGGTAAGCACGCGGCGGAGGCCGTAGGTGCAGAGTTGTTCGATGAAAGCCCGGGCGACCTTGTCGCGGTCCTCGAGCAGTCGCTGTTTAAACTCGGTGGCATCCTTGAAGGCACGCCCATCGGGCATCAGGCCAGCGGGATTGATCAAGGGGTCTTCGCCAACTCCCGAGGGGACCTTCTCGCGGGTGCGCCACTGCCCGATGGCATCGTAGTTGTCCCAGGCGAGTCCGAGCGGGTCGATTTTCGCATGGCAGGCGGCGCAGTTCGCGTCGTTGCGGTGCATCTCGATCTTGTCGCGCAGGGTGGCCTTGGGGTTCTGCGGTGGGTTGGGTTCGATGGCGGGCACGTTTGCCGGCGGTGACGGCGGCGTCTTGCCGAGGATCGCCTCACTGAGCCACACGCCGCGATGCACCGGACGGTGGCGTGTGCCATCCGAGGTCAGCCCGAGTACCGCGCCCATCGTCAGCAGACCGCCACGATGATCCTCCGGCTTGAGCGAAACGCGTTGGAAGCCGTCCGACTTTGGCTCCGGTAGTCCGTAGAAATCGCAGAGCCTGGCATTGGCCATGGTCCAATCGGAATCGATGAAGCTGTCGATAGGCAGGTTCTTCGCGAAGATCTCGCGGAAATACTCGATCACCTCGGACCGCATGCTCGTCTCGAGCCAGTCGTCGTAGCCGGGGTAAAGTTTCTTGTCTGGCGGGAACATGCCCACACGGTGC
>JBIIOL010000034.1:0-12688 GCA_044336965.1 Pirellulales bacterium
TGGGAGTTGGCCAAACATCGGCTCCGCGTCGCAGAAACTGCCGCTGAGCCTACCGATCTCGCTCTACTACTGCCCGAGTGACCGCCCGAACGCCGTCTCGATCGACGCCTGGGGCACCGTGGTCGCTCGATCGAATTACATGACGAACGGCACCGCCCTTGTCCGATCCGGAGTCACATACCGCGGCCCATTCGTGACATATTTCAATGGGGCCAAGAGTGACTGCGCAGGATCGGGATGGGTATCGTTCGAACCGCGGGGCTACAAGGGCAAGGAAGCCACCAGGTTCAAAAACATCACCGACGGGCTTTCAAAGACGCTGATCATGTCGGAGCAGAACCTGGCCCCGACGGACGGCTACGATGTGCGGGGACAGACAGCTATCAATTATGGCTTCGACACCAGCTACGCTACCCCGAACTCATCGTTCGACAGGGTGGCGAGTTGGTATAACCCGTCAACTGGTGCGGACCGGGTCTGCACGGACCTGCCTCCGCATCTTCCCTGTCAGTCTGTTGGCAGCGTCTTCAGCTTTGTTGCCCGCAGCAAGCACTCAGGTGGGGTGCAGGCCGCATTCTGCGACGGCGCGGTGCAGTTCATGTCCGACAACGTCGACCTTTCGGTCTGGCAGGCGGCCGGCACCGTGAGCGGCGGCGAGGCGTTAACCCCATGACACGACGCTTCAAGACAACTCGGCCTGGACGACTCGTGCGGGCGTTCGCGGCACTGACGTTGCTGGCCCTCCTGACGGGAGGCTGCGGAACGTCGAAGCCCGTCATGGAGGGCACCGTAACGCTCGACGGCGTGCCGATCGAAAAGGGCGTGATCGTGCTGATGCCGCCCGATGGAAAGGGGCAGACCGCCGGATGTGGCATCACGGCTGGCAGCTACCGTATGCAGGCATCTCCGGGCACCAAGCAGGTGAGCATCATTGCCGAACGCAAAGACGGCAAGATGCCGGATCCCATGAGCCCCGGGAGCGGAGCGCTCGTCGATCGCTACGTCGATTACGTGCCCGAGCGATACAACAAGAAATCCGAACTCACGGTGACGATCAAGCCAGGCTTGAACAAGCATGACTTCAAGCTCGAGGGCGGCACGGTCGGCGAGCGATAGAGGGAAAACGCCGTTTCAGTGGGTCTTCCCGACCGTTCTGTAAGGTTTGTTCGCCACGGCGGAAGAACCTCTCGGACGGGCGTATTCCTCGTCTTTCTGCAGCACTTCTCGTCTGAGGGGAAATCCATGGGTGGCATGATCATCGGCAGGACCGTTTCCGGCCCTCATAGGCCCGGGCGTGGCCAGCCCCCGCGAGCCTTCACGCTGGTCGAACTGCTCGTCGTGATCGCGATCATTGGCACACTCGTAGGGCTGCTCCTGCCGGCGGTGCAGACAGCCCGGGAGGCCGCCCGGCAGTCCCAGTGCAGCAACACACTCAAGCAGTGGAGCCTGGCGATGCAGACCTACCACGACGTCTACCGGGCCCTGCCGCTGGCAGGCAGCGGCTGGCCGCTGATCGCCTCGACCTGGCAACCGCTCCTCTGGCCGTACATGGAGCAGTCTGTATTGGCCAATAAATACACCTACACAAACGCCTGGCACACGTGGGGCACGACACCCAATGTCAACAACCAACTCGACAAGTCCAATGCGGCACCACTGACGCGTCGACTGCCGATCTACTACTGCCCAAGCGACCGCCCGAACGCCTATTTCGCAATGGATGCCGGCGTCGGCACCTTTTACGCCCCGCGATCGAACTACGCAGCGAACGGCACCACCGTGACGAGATCCGGCAAGACCTTTATCGGACCGTTCAACCGCACCTGCACCGTGAACTCCGTCAATCCAACGGGAACATTCAATCCTCGCGGGTACACCGGTCCCGAGGCAACCAGATTCAAGAACATCACTGACGGCCTTTCGAAGACCCTTTTGATGTCGGAAGTCAACGTCTGGACGTCCGATTCAGGTACGCCCGTCGATCCCCGCGGCCAAATCGCTGGGTGCAAATTCGACGCCTCCATCACGCCCAACGCGATGTTCGACCGGGTGGCGAACTGGTACGTCGCCCCGAACTACGCGTGTACGAACGCTCCGCCGTATCTCCCCTGTCAGGCGACCGGCAGTGCATTCGTCTATGCCGCCAGAAGCCATCATTTCGGCGGCGTCCAGTCCGCGTTCGTCGACGGTGCCGTGCAGTTCGTCTCCGACTCGGTTGACCAGTCCACGTGGCAGGCGCAGGGCACGATGAACGGCGCCGATTGACCGAAGTCCTCAAGACACATCAGGAAGCGTTCTGGAATGTCGCGATTCAATTCCTTCGCCGCCACCGGCAGCCTGATGGCAGTCTTGTTCCTGTCCGTCGGTGGATGCGGAAAATCCAAGCCGATGATGGAGGGGATGGTGACGCTCGATGGCGTGCCGATCGAGAAGGGCACGATCATGCTGATACCGGCCCAAGGCAAGGGACAGAGTGCCGGCGGGGGCATCGTCGACGGCCTCTACCGCATAACGGCATCCCAAGGACCGATGCAGGTGCAGATCAACGCTGCCCGAAAGGACGGCACGATGCCGGACCCCCTGAACCCCGGGACCGGGGCCATGATCGACCGCTACGTCGAGTATGTGCCTGATCGATATAACGAGACGACCGAACTCGAAGTGACGATCAAGCCGGGCATCAACAAACACGACTTCCAGCTTGAGGGCGGGACGGTCGGCAAAGCCAAGCAGTGACCGCTGACTTTCGGCTCCGCTTTTGGCTCGGTTAGTGCAGCGGCTTGAGCGACACGACGTAGTCGACCAACGCCGCGAACTCCGCCGCGGTGAGGTCGTCGACCAGGCCCGCTGGCATCACCGATACCGGCGACGTGGCACGCTCCTCGATTGAATCCGTGGGAATGTCGTGCTCAGCGCCCGTCGCGTCGCGAATGACCACGCGATTGGCCTCCTCCACCACGACGAAGCCGGTCAGTGCCCGGCCGTCGTCGAGCGTGAAGATGTTCGTGGCAAATCCCTGCGCAATCGACTTGTTGGGGTCGAGGATCGCCCATGCCAGATCGGGACGCTTGTAGATCGCGGCGGCATTGGCCAGGCTCGGCCCCTTGATCGGCTCGCCCGGCTTCACGGCATGACACTTCACGCAGCCCTGCCGAGCGAAGAGCTGTTCGCCCAGGGACACGTCGCCCTTCAGGGGCGTCAGCTGCTCGATGACCTGCTCGCGGGCCAGTCCCTTGAGCGGCACGCGGACGGCCTGCGACTCGGCACGAAGCTTGGCGGCGTCGAGCTTCAGGTGCCGCAGCGTGCCATCGGCGGCTTTGGCAAGTTCGGCGGCGGTGGCGTCCTTCGGACTCACCGCGGCGGCATCGAGGAAGGCGAGCAGATCGGCCGCCAAGGCCTTTTCGTCGGTGAGCCGCATGGACTCCATGATCTGCCGGGCCCGCTTCTCACCGGATGCCAGTCCGGTCCGCAGCAGTTCGGCGGCCTGCTTGCGGTTTTCAGCAGATGCCGGAACCCGCCCCGTCAGGCGGCAAAGACATCCATCCGCGAGCATCGCCCCGCGGCCATCCATCCGCTCGGCCCGCTCGCTCAAATATCCGATGTGCTTCTCAAGCTTGGGCGACCACAAGACCACATGACGGGCCTTCTCGATCATGATGCGGTCGGGCGGCGGCACGTCCCACATCGCGGCGACCGTATCGATCGCTGCCGCAATGCCTTCCACACTGTCGCCTCGTGCGAGAGCCAGCGCAGCCTCGCAACGGATCGCGGCCGACCTCGAGGTGTCGGCTGCCGCCTTGATCAGGAGGGGCACCGCACTCGGAGGCGGCGTGTCCTCACCGCCGAACTG
This sequence comes from Pirellulales bacterium, assembly GCA_044336965.1. Taxonomy (GTDB): domain Bacteria; phylum Planctomycetota; class Planctomycetia; order Pirellulales; family UBA1268; genus CAMCQY01. The sequence continues at coordinate 3,851 of JBIIOL010000034.1, forward strand.
CCGTACAAACGTGTCCATGACGGCCGGATCTGCCTCGGCCATGGCGATGAGTTTGTCGATGGCCGGCGCCGACTTGAGCCGATGCCGGGCGAACTCGCCCGCCAGAAACACCGTGTCGTCGGCATCGGTCGCAGCGAGGGCTTCTTCCAGCACGGCGGCGATCTTTTTCGACTCACTCCACTCCTCGGGCTGATGCACCGGGCCGCGGGTATCCGGGCGGGTGCCCCAGAAGCCGCCGTTCCATTTCTCGCTGTCGATGAAGTGCTGACGGCAGAGGGCCGTCAGCAGCCCGCGCCGCGACTCGCGGTCTCCGGCAGCCGCAGCCCTCAGACGGGAGATCAGCCCGTCCACCGCGGCGGCGTCATGCAGCGTGCCGAGCACGCGGAGTGATGCGGTTCGGCGGGCGGCGGGAGCGGCAGGATCATCGAGCACGGCGAAGCAGGCGTCAGCGGCGCCGAGTGACCGCAGCGACTGCTGCGCCGTGTGGGCCACAATTCCGTCGGGGTCGTCGAGCAACGGCACGACCGCCGCCGCCTCGGTCTTGAGATCGAGTCGGGCGACCGCGCGGGCGGCTTCGCGCCGCGTGCGGGCGTCCTTGCTCGCGAGGCCCGACAGCACGGCGGGGCGGGCGGCAGCGGCGGTCTGCGCAGCGGCCGCCGCCGCCACGTGATCGGCCACGGCCCGGATCGCCCAGGCGGCCACCGAAGGGTCGGCGGCCAGTTTTCCGAGTACCGGCGCGGCGTCGGGACCGAGTCCCTGCGCCAAGGTAAAGATTGCCACCACCCGGGAGGCCAGCCGCTGCGAGCCGTCGGCGGATAACGCCTCGAGCCCCGGACGGGCAGCGCCGAAGAGCCCCCGACGGACGATCGCCCGCGAGGCCTCGAGCCGCCGACGGTGGCTCGCGCCGGCGAGAACCTCGAGCAACTGAGGCACTTCGATCGTGTCGAAGTCTGGCACGGCGGTCGGCTGAAAACCATCCGCCGTGAGCCTCACCACATAGCCCACGTCTGGACCGTTCCAACTGAACACCGCCCCACGCCAACTCGTCACCGCAATTGCCCCGTTGCCGTCGACATCGAGATCGTTCACGCGAGTGGCACCGAAAAACTCCCGCTGGTCGGCCTTGAACGTCGCCCCATTCGGCGTGAGCCGATGGCCGTAGACCCAGTTGCGGCCCCAGTCGCACGTGAACGGCATGTCGTTCCACTCAGCCGGGATGCCTGGCTCGTCGATCCACGCGGCCCCGGTGCCCGACCCGCCGCCATAATCGGCCATGGGTGCCACGCACTCGTCGCGAAAATGCTTGTAGAGCCGCGGATAGCCGTGGTCGTCGAGCCCGGTGAAGTGATGGAACCGCACGTCCCAGCCGTCGCCGTCATTGGTGTTGTCGCGGGCAACGAGGTCGAGCAGCGGGCTCACGGCCGCTTCGAGGATGTTGCGGGTGCCACGAGCAAAAACTTCCAGGCCGCTGCCGTCGGGCCGCACGCGAACGACGCCGCCTCCGCGGAGCGTGAGCGTCCGGCCGTCGGCGCCCTTGGCGTTCAGGCAACCGAAGTCGCCCAAGGCGGCGTAGAGCCAGCCGTCGATGCCGAGTTCGAGGCCGTTGGAGGTGTGGTCGGCAGAGCGGTTGTCGAGCCCGAAGCCGATGTTCTCCACGAGGACCTTGTGCTCCTCGGCCACGCCGTCTCCATCCCCATCGCGAAACATGCTGATGGTCGGTGGGTGGAGCACGTAGATACGGTCATGATCCCAGACGACGCCCCGCGGACTATCCACATCGGGCACGAAGTCCACCGACTCGTCGGCCCGACCATCGCCGTCGGTGTCCCGCAGCCGCACGATTCTGCCACGATGTTTGTCCCGTGAGGTGGAGCCGTTGCCGTCGCTCGACACGTAGAGCGTGCCGTCCGGTGCCGCCGACACGAAGACCGGATAGTTGACCAGCGGCGGCCGGGCGAAGATCGTCGCCGAGAAGCCCGTGGGAACCTTGAGATCGCTCCGCAGGTCCCCGTCGCGGGGCAACAGGCCGGGATTGGGCTTTTCAGCCGTCTGCGTGCCGGTGACAAGCGACGCGAGCCGCCAGTGACCACCTTCGTGTCCCAGCGGCAGCCTCGCTGTCGTTCCATCGGCGCAACGGGTCACGAGCGTCATCGTCGGGGGCAGGAGCCACCGCGCCGCATGCTTCTCCGCGAGCGACTTCCAGGCGGCGACATCGTCTGCCGACGGTGACTCCAGCGCTACCGACGCCGACTCCCCATCCGCGAACGCCTGCAGATCGTTTTCCTTTGGCCAGGCTCGCGTCGTCCCCGGCTTCCATGGCAGTGCATAGCCCAACACCTTCCCGTCGTGCTTCACGAGCGCCCGGCTGGCATGGCCGCGGGCCGAATCCGCCCCGAGGTCGAGGGCATCGGCGGCGACGGGCGTCTCCTCCGAGGAGACGAGTCCACTCTTCGGGTTGTTCTTGTCCGGCGCGGCAGGCAGGTCCTTGAGCCAGACATCCGTGAACTGCACCTTCATCGGCCCACCCCCGTGCAGCTGCAGGGCGATCACGCCCGAGAGCCTGCGGTGAGCCGCGTCGTGATCGACGACTTCCAGCACCTTCTCGCCGTTCTTCGTGAACTCGACGCGGTTGCCGACCACGCGGATGCCCGCCTCGTTCCAATCGTTCCTGCGATGGATCGACCGTAGCTTCGTTTCGTCGGCCAGCACACCGGTCCGCCACCGTCGGCCGTCGAGTCCGATCACCGCGGCGACACCAGGCGGAAGGCCGAGGCTGCGCAGACTTCTCTCCTCGTAGAGCAGTCCATCGATGTCTCCGCCAGGCGAGAGGTCGTATTGATAGCCGCCCACGCACCACGGATGCACTCCATCCAAGACGAGCGAGCGAATCTGGATACCGGAGTTGCCCCCGGTCTGAAAACGATATTTCAGCCGCAGTTCGAAGTTGTCGGGGGCGAATCGATCCGGTCCCGACCCCTCCCACACGAGAAACGTATTCTGCTTGAGCGGATTGTCGGCGGTCGTGAGGCCTGTGATGGCACCGTCCTCCACGGTCCAGCGGCCCGGTTCGCCCGTCCAGCCGGCCAGATCCATGCCGTTGAAGATCGGCCGGAAGCCCGCCGGCACGTCGGCGGCGACGGCGGCGGCCATCAGGCTGCCCAGCCAGAGCATGGCCGCAGGACAGCATCGGTGCAGGATACGTCGCATCATGAAAAAGGCCTCATAAACAGGTGGTGTCAGCGTTCCGATGCGACCACGAGCGAAGCCCGCTCGACGATGATCGACCCCGTCTTGCCGCCAAAGGCGTTGAGCAGCACGAACACCCGCACGGCGACCGTGCCGGCGGGCGCCTCGGCCGCGACCGTGCCTGGCACGTAGCGGTTGACCGGCGTGCCCGCCCGCAGGAAATGACGCTGGGCATCACCGATCATCCGCCTGTTGGCGTCGATGAACTCGATCTTCACGATGGCGCACTGCCGGCCGGAGAGCGGATCGTTCGCCGGCTGTGCGGCCACGGACTCGAACACGACGAGCTGCCCGCCGATGTCGCCCGTCACCACCTCCTGCGATAGCAGCGGCCAATACACGCTGCCGCGTGAGTGAATCTGCACCGCCGAGCCCCGCACTGGCTCGACCCGCACGATGCCATCGTTGCCGCCGGACGCCATCCACGTGGTCGCCCGCGGATCGAGCGACGCCAATCGTCCAATCTCGGGCACCGATCCCGACCCGACCGCGTGCATGTCTGGGTCGGCCAACCGCTCTGGAAACCGCTCGAAGACCTCGCGGTCTGCGAACCGCAGTTGCGCCACCTGGGCCTCGTCCTTCAGAAACCCGATGTCGTCCTTCCAGCCCTCCTGATCGATGACGAACGCCTCGCCTTCGTGGACAAGCCGGGTGCCACCACCGCCGTCGATCCGCACGCTCCCTTCGGTCACCGCCAGTCGCGTCTGTTGGTTTGAGCCCACCGACACGAGGAACTCGGTGCCAAGATCGGTGACGGTGGTGGCAGGTGTGACGACCCGTAGCTCGGCGCCCTTCGACGGACAACGGCATCGCACCGTGCCCTCACTGAGCCGCAGCGCGTTCGCCGCGATTGGCTCGAAGACGGCGGGGCCTTCGATGACGGCCGTGCCGCCGGAGTTGAAGAGCATCTCGACCCGGCCCGACACGAGCCTGATCGGCCCCTGGGGCAGCGATCCATGCCGCAGGCTGAGGCCGACATTGGAATCCGCCCAGACGTCATCCACGGCCGCGTTGAGCACGGCGAACGGCGGGGCAGGCGACACCAATCCGGGCATGCCCGCGTCGATCGACCGGGCCGATGAACGGAACGAAGACGTGATGAGCCAGCCGACTCCGGCCACCGCCACCGTAGCGGCCAACACGATGCCGGCTGCACGGGCAGCCCAGCCTGCCGTCTCGGCCGATGTCCCGCCGAAGGTCCGCCGGCCAAGCGTATCGGGCATCCGCTCGGCGTAGTCGTGCTCGAGCCGCAAGGTGGCCCGCAGATGCTGGTGAAACATCGAACGCCGCGCGAAATCGCGGGCACTCGCCGGGTCGGCAGCCGCGAGCACCCCCAACTCGTGGCTCTCCTCGGCCGACAAAAGCCCATCGAAGTGCCGCGACACGAGCTCCTCGTAACGATCCGCGTCGCGTTCGCCACCGTTCGACATCGGCCGAGTGTGGTCGACGTTGCTCATGCATTCCCCTCCCCTTCCGCAGCCATCAGTTTGCGACCAATGCACTTCGACACCGCATCGCGGCCGCGATGCAGCATCACCCAGACGGCATTGGTCGTCATGTCGAGCGAGTGTCCAATGGCGGCGGGCTTGAGGCCGTGCAGATACCGCATCTCCATCACGCGCCGGGTCTTTCCCTTGATCTGGGCCAGGCATTTCTGCATCGCTGCCAACCGCTCGGCCGATTCCCCGGCCACCTGCTCATGGGCAATGGCCATCGCGCTCAAGATCCTGTCGTCAAAAAACACAAGCCGTTCGCCGGCCCGCCGTTCGTAGTGCCTGAGGATGATGTTTCTCGCAATGCCCAAAGCCCATGGCGTGAATGGCCGCGAACGGTCGTAGTCGTCGAACTTCATCACCACCGTCTCGGCCACCTGAGAGACGAGATCTTCGCTGTGCTGGAAATCGACCACCGCCCCGGCGACCATCGCCGCCACCACGGGCTGTGCTTCCGACCAGAGCCGGGAGAGCAACAGCATCTGAGCCTGATGCGGATCCGGCTGCGGCGAGGCTGATTCCGGGATAGCAGGGGAGCGATTCGTCATAACAGTTTCTTCAGATTCTTCTTCCGAAAAACCGCCGCCGCCTTACATCGCCTCCCCCGGGCATGGTGGTCCTCACGGAAGGTGCTGATCGCGTGGCTGAAAGCAACTGAGCGACAGTCCGACGCCCGGTTTCGTCGATAATACCTCATGACTATGATAGGAAGGGCGTGTTGGTGCCCCCGTTTGCCCACCTGATTGCTGGTCACCATGCTCGGTATCCGAATACCATTGTGGACTGCCCTCGGCTGGGCCGGATGGCTCGCCTGCGTTGTGCTGCCCACATCGCCGCTGACAGCCGCCGAAGACCACCCCGGGCTGGCCATCTACCGCGAGCACTGCGGCCGCTGCCATGGCGATGCCGGCGTTGGCACGCCGGACCTGCCCGATCCGCTCGTCGGCGACCGTTCGGTCAATCAACTCGCCGCTTACATCGACGAGACGATGCCGGAGGACGATCCCTCGAAGGTCACTGGGGATGCAGCTCGCCAGGTGGCCGAATACATCCACGGCGCCTTCTATTCAGCCGTGGCCCGCGATCGTAACCGGCCGGCCCGCGTAGAACTCGCCCGGCTCACGGTCCGGCAATACCAAAACACCGCCGCCGACCTGATCGCCAGCTTCCGCAATCGCGGCGCGGGCATCGACAGCCTGCGCGGCCTACGGGCCGAGTATTTCCACACTCGCGACTTCAACCGCCAGACGGGCCTCGTCTACGAGCAGATCGACCCACAGGTCGATTTTGATTTCGGCCTCGAGGGCCCCGACCCGGAGCGGTTCCAGCCCAACCGTTTTGCGATTCGCTGGACCGGTTCGCTCGTGCCTGCGGAGACTGGCGTCTACGAGTTCGTGATCCGCACGGATCATTCCGCGAAGCTCGCCCTCAACACGGCCTGGTACGAGCCGCCGCTCATCGATGCCTATGTGAAGTCGGGCAACGACACTGAATACAGGGCGAACATCCTGCTCCTCGGTGGCCGCAGCTATCCGCTGCGGCTCGAATTCTCGAAGGCCAAGCAGGGCGTCGACAAGAAGGACGAGCCGCTCACGCACGCCTCGATGCAGCTGCTCTGGAAGCCGCCGCACGGCGTGCTCGAGCCGGTGCCTGAGCGGTGCCTGATCCCACACGACAGCGCCGAGGTGTTCGTGGTGAAGACGCCCTTCCCGCCCGACGACAAGTCGATCGGCTACGAGCGGGGCACGAGCGTGTCGCAGGAATGGTTTGCCGCGGCTACCTCTGCCAGCATTGAGATGGCCGACTACACGCTCGACCACATCGAGCATCTGGCTCACACGAAGCGCGACAGTGCGGATCGGGCCGAGAAGCTCAAACAGTTTGCCACGACCTTCGCCACCCGGGCCTTCCGTCAGCCGCTCTCCGATCACGTGCGGGCGCTCGTCGTCGACCGTCCCTTCGCCGATGCCCCCGACCTCGACGCCGCGCTCAAGCGATCGATGCTGCTCGTGCTGGGATCGCCGCGATTCCTTTTCCATACCGAGGCGGCCGCGCCACCGGCCGCGGGGACCGAGGCGACTGCGGGGAACGAAGCGGCCGCGAGTCAAAAACCGGACGGTTTCGCGACCGCAGCGAGGCTCTCGTTCGGCCTCTGGGACTCGATCCCCGACCAGCCGCTCTGGGACGCCGCCGCCAAGAACGAACTGGTCACGGCCGAGCAGGTTCGCAGGCAGGCCGAACGGATGGTGAACGACCGCCGCACTCGCTCGAAGCTCCGTGATTTCCTGTTCGCCTGGCTCCGCGTCGACCACGGCCCCGAGATCGTGAAAGACCAGACCCGCTACTCGGAGTTTTCCCCAGAGATCGCGGCCGACATGCGAACGAGCCTCGAACTGTTCGTGGACGACGTCGCGTGGGGATCGGGCGGCTCCGACTTCCGTCGCCTCTTCACCGATGACGAGGTCTATCTCAATGGCCGACTCGGTCCGCTCTACGGAGCGAAGCTCCGCGCCGACGCGGTGTTTCGTCGCGTCCGTCTCGACGACGGCCGCCGCGCGGGCGTGCTGTCGCATCCCTACATGGCCAGCGTGCTCTCCTATGCAGCGGCCACGTCGCCGATCCACCGCGGCGTGTTCCTGGCCCGCAGCGTGATGGGCAACGTCCTCAAGCCGCCGCAGGAGGCTGTCACCCCGCTGGCGCCCGACCTCCATCCAGATTTGAGCACGCGGGAACGCGTGGCGCTGCAGACGAGTTCGGTTGCCTGCCAGACCTGCCATACGATGATCAATCCGCTCGGCTTCGCGCTGGAAGAGTTCGACCCGATCGGACGGTACCGGACGGCCGAGATCCGCGGCGACATGCAGAAGCCGATCGACGCATCGGGCTCGTACCTGCCCCGGGAGGGTTCGCAGGCGACGTTTCGCGGGGCCCGCGAACTGGCCACCACCATCGCCACCAGCCGTGATGCCCAGGAGGCCTTCGTCCAGCAGCTCTTCCATGCCCTTGTCAAACAGCCCATGCGGGCCTGGGGCCCCGACACGCTGGAAACGCTGCGGAAGCAGTTCGCAGCGAACAACTGCGACATCCGCCGACTCATCGTCGATATCATGACTGTCGCAGCCCTGCCGCCGCCGACTGCGCCGCCCCAGCCAGTCCCCGCACCACAGAATCCCGCCGAACAGGCTTCCGTCCCGGAGGAAACCCCATGATCACCGTCTCGCGACGTGAACTCCTGCGTCGGCTCGGGGTCGGCTCGGCCGTGCTCCCCTTTCTCGGCAACCTGCCCAGCCTCGCCGCGGCCGGATCCACCGCACCGAAAAAGCGGCTCGTGATCGTGTTCAGCCCCGATGGCGTCGTGAAGAAGAACTTCTGGCCGACGGAGCCCGGACCTTTCACGACACTGCCCCCGGTCGTGCAGCCGATCGAACTGCCACCGATTCTCCGGCCGCTCGAGCCGTTTCGCGACCAGTTGCTCATGCTCAAGGGCGTGCACGACAAGGTGCAGGGGGATGGCGACCGTCACATGCGCGGGATGGGCTGTCTGCTCACCGGCATCGAATTGTTTCCCGGCAACATCCAGGGCGGTGGTGAAACGCCTGCCGGCTGGTCAAGTGGCCTCTCCATCGACCAGGAGATTAAAACGTTTCTGCAGAGCCAGCCCGAGACGACCACCCGCTTCGGCTCGCTCGAGTTCGGCGTGCTCGTGCCCAACAAGGCCGACACCTGGACACGGATGATCTACACCGGCCCCAACAAGCCGGTGGCCCCGATCGACGATCCCTATCAGATGTTCCACAGGCTCTACGGCCAAATGAAGGACCGCGAGAGCATGCGGAGCGTGCTCGACGAGCTTCGTGAGGATCTGGCCACGGTGTCGTCGGCCCTGCCGGCGGAGGATCGGCGGATCCTGGAGGAGCACGCCGCGCTCGTCCGCGGGTTCGAGAAGGAGATGGCGAGCCACCACGCGGAGGTGGCGCACACCGTGCCGGTGCTCGAGCAAGGGATCGTCGAGCAGAACGACCAGATGCCGAAGATCAGCCGGATGCAGATCGAACTGGTGGTGGCATCGCTGGCCGCCGACTTCACGCGGGTGGCCAGC
>JBIIOL010000423.1:0-3729 GCA_044336965.1 Pirellulales bacterium
GAGAGCCGGCGTAGATGGCAAGCGGAGCCATGGATGGCGGAGCGCAGCCAGCTCCGAGTGAGTGAAGCCCAGGATGGGCGTAACGAACGTCCGGCGACGGGGTGCGGGGAGCCCGAAGCCGGTTGGGCGAGTTGACGATCAAGCCGTCGCTTGACGCTACTGCACGACGACGCGGTCGTCCTTGGCCGTCGCGGCCCGCACGGTGCCGATCTTCCAGTTGGCGAAGCCAAGATCGGCAAGCTGGTGGCAGATGCTGTCGGCGAAATGCGGGGCGACCACGAGCACCATGCCCAGGCCCATGTTGAACACGCGATCCATCTCGTCGGCGGCGATGTCGCCGAGTTTCTGCAGCCAGGGAAAGACCCCCGGCATCTCCCAGCTGCCCCGGTCGATCGCGATCTGCACGGTCTCCGGCACGATGCGGGCGAGGTTGTCGACCAGTCCGCCGCCGGTGATGTGGGCGATGCCGTGCACGACCTGCTTCACGCGATAGTGCCGCAGCACGGACTTCACCGGACGGGCGTAGAGCCGGGTGGGTGTGAGGAGAATGTCGCCGACCGTGCGGTTGCCGAGTTCGGCCACGCGGTCGTCGCAGGTGAGTTTGCCCATCTCGAAGACGGCCTTGCGGACGAGGCTGTAGCCGTTGGAGTGGAAGCCGCTGGAGGCAATGCCGATGGCGACGTCGCCGGGCTGGATGTGCGATCCGTCCACAAGCCGCTTTCGCTCGACGACTCCCACGCAGAAGCCGGCCAGGTCGTACTCGCCGCGCTGGTACATGTCGGGCAGGATCGCCGTCTCGCCGCCGACCAGCGCGCACTCGCACTCGACGCAGGCATCGGCGATCCCGCGGACGATCTGTTCCAGGAGGCCCGGATCGTCGTGCGACATCGCCACGTAGTCGAGGAAGAAGAGCGGCTCCGCGCCGGTGCACAGCGCGTCGTTGACGCTCATGGCCACCAGGTCGATGCCGACGGTGTCGTGCACGCCTGCCTGGACGGCGATCTTGAGCTTGGTGCCCACGCCGTCGGTGCAGGAGACGAGCAACGGATCTTCGTAGTGCCGCTGGAAGAGTCCTTTGAAGTCCAGACGAAAGAGCGCGGCGAATCCACCTTCGGGGCTCACCACCCGCGGGCACTGCGTGCGGCGCATGTGGGCCGGGAGGCGGGCCATCGCCTCCTCGTAGAGTTCGAGATCGACACCGGCACTGGAATACGTGGCGCCTGGCACGTGCGGCTTTCGTTGGCGAAGGATGAAAATGGTATCATCGCTACGTCATGCCACCCCGCAAGTCCAAGGCGCCGCAGGCGAAGGCGACGCGTGCCCACGCGCAGAAGCCGTTGCCGGCCTTCCAATTCAGCCACCCCCTGCCCTACGGCGCCGTCCTCCAGGACAAGGGGGTGCAGTTCGTGGTCTACAGTCGCTCGGCCACGGCCATGCGGGTGTTGCTCTACGACGCCGTCGGCGACCCGGAGCCGGCCGAGGTGATCGCCCTGGATCCCGCCAAGGACCGCTGGGGCGACATCTGGAGCATCTTCGTGCCGGGCATCCGGCCGGGCCAGCTCTATCACTTCCAGGCCGACGGCCCGTTCGACCCGGAGCGGGGGCAGCGGTTCGACGGCACCGCCCGGCTGATCGACCCGTATGCCCGCGCCCTCGCCGGCTCCTATCTCCCCGGCGACGACGGGGTCATCCGGCCGCCCAAGTGTGTCGTCATCGACGACTCCTTCGACTGGCAGGGCGACCGGCATCTCCGCCGCGGGCTGGCCGACACCGTCATCTATGAGCTGCACGTGAAGGGTTTCACGGCCAGCCCCTCGAGCGGCGTCGCCCACCCCGGCACGTATCTCGGCGTGATCGAGAAGATTCCCTATCTGAAGTCGCTGGGCGTGACGGCGGTCGAGCTCATGCCCGTGCACGAGTTTCCCACGGAGCAGCCGTCGGGCATGGCGGGCGACCGCCGCAATTACTGGGGCTACGACCCGATGGCCTTCTTCGCGCCCCACCGCGGCTATGCGGCCGGCACCGAGCCGGGCTGCCAGGTTCGCGAGTTCAAGGAGATGGTGCGGGCCCTCCATGCCGCCGGGATCGAGGTGATTCTCGACGTGGTCTTCAACCACACCGCCGAAGGCAACGAACTGGGCCCCACGTTCTCGTTCAAGGGGCTCGAGAACCGCGTCTATTACATGCTCAGCGAAGGCGGCCGCTACTACCGCAACTACACCGGCTGCGGCAATACGATCAATGGCAATCATCCGATCGTGCGCGAGCTGATCTTCCTCTGCCTGCGGCACTGGGTGCACAACTACCACATCGACGGTTTCCGTTTCGATCTGGCGAGCATCCTGTCACGCGACCGCAACGGCGACATCCTTCCCAACCCGCCGATCGTCGAGGTGATCACCGAGGATCCGATGCTCGCCGACACGAAGATCATCGCCGAGGCATGGGACGCCGCCGGCGCGTATCAGGTGGGGTCCTTCGCGAGCATGCGCTGGGCCGAATGGAACGGCCGCTACCGCGACGACGTGCGGCGCTACTGGCGCGGCGACTACGCCCAGACGGGCCACCTCGCCACGCGGCTGGCCGGATCGAGCGACTTGTATGGTGACGACGGCCGCCAGCCGTTCCATAGCATCAACTTCGTCACCTCCCACGACGGCTTCACGCTCAACGACCTCGTGAGCTACCGCGAGAAGCACAACGAAGCCAACGGCGAAGGCAACCGGGACGGAGACAACAACAACTTTTCCGACAACTACGGGGTCGAGGGGCCCACCTCGCGGGCCGACGTCGATGCCCTGCGTGCCCGGCAGCTCCGCAACATGCTGGCCACGCTCTTGGTCAGCCAGGGCGTGCCCATGCTCCTGGCCGGCGACGAGTGCCGGCGGACGCAGCAGGGCAACAACAACGCCTACTGCCAGGACAACGACATCTCGTGGCTGGATTGGAGCCTGTGCGAAAGCCATGCCGACCTGGTGCGTTTCGTGCGGGAGCTGATCCGCTTTCGCCTCGACAACCCCGCGCTGCGGAGGCGGTCGTTCCTGCACGGTGGGCGGGCCGAAGACGACGGGCTCCCCGACATCGAGTGGTTTTCGCCAGACGGCACCCATGTCGATTGGTATGCGGCCGATGCCAGCCTCGTCTGCTTTTTCGGGGCTCCGTCCACGGAGGCGCTTCGCGCCGAGCAGGATCCGATCGCCGGGTTTGCCGGCGGCACGCCGCGGCACGTGCTGATCTTCGCGCATGCCGGCTCGTTGCCGCGACGGTTTCATGTGCCGCTTCCGCTGGCGATCTCCGGGCTCAAGTGGCGGCTGTTCGTGCACACCGGTCAGCAGCCGCCGAATGACGTGTTTCCTTCCGGGACGGGCCCGGAGATCGACGTCACCGAGCCCTTGGAGCTTCCCGAGCGGTCGCTCGTGTGTCTCGTGGCAGACGTCGCGCCGGCCAAGCCAACGCTGCTTTTGCCGGCTCCGCAGGCGGTGTAAACCAGGTCACCGTGGCCTTGGCGGCCGACGCGAAGGGTCGCTATCCTGAAGGAGCGACGTGGTTTCGTATCCCGGCAGCACACTCTCGGAGCATGCATGACGATGAGCAGCACGAACGCGGTGTGGGTGTCATGCCTGGGAATCGCGTTGCTGGCGAACGGCTGTGCGCCATCTGCGCCCACCCCGGCAACCCGCCATTCCGAGGTCGACCATGACCACGACCACGACCACGACCACGACCACG
>JBIIOL010000424.1:0-3723 GCA_044336965.1 Pirellulales bacterium
CGTGCCGATCAAGCTGGGCGACGAGACGCTCGACCTCAGTGTCACGGCGTTGAAGGATTCAGATGGCCATTACATGGGGCCGATGGTGACCTGGGAGGTGATCACCGAGCAGGTCCGCGCCAAGGATCGCGAGGAGCTGGCTCGGACTGAGCTCATAGACTCAAAAATTGATCTTGAGCGCAAAGTCAAGGAACTGAGTGACGTGTTCACGATGGCCTCGCGTGGCGACCTTACCGCTACGATCAGCTTTTCAGGGGACGATGACATGGGCAAGCTGGCCGTCAACGCGGCGAGCATGTTTCGTGACCTGCGGGAACTGGTGAGGCAGATCGCCGAGGCGGCCGAGCAGCAGAACGGCGGTGCCCGCATAATCGCCGAAAGCGCGAGCAGCCTCAGCGAGGGAGCGCAATCACAGGCCGCTAGTGTCGAGGAGATGACGGCTGCGGTCGAGCAACTCGTGATGTCAATTGATTCGATCTCGAAGGGCGCTACCGGCAGCAAGCTGCAGGCCGAGGAGACATCCGGCTTGGCGCATGCGGGCGGTGCCGCGGTGTTCGAGGCGATCCAGTCGATGAAACTGATCCAAAAGTCTTCTGAACGGATCAACGACATCATTCAGGTCATCCACGAGATCGCAAGCCAAACGAATTTGCTGGCGCTCAATGCAGCGATCGAGGCCGCCCGTGCCGGCGAGCACGGCCTCGGCTTCGCGGTGGTCGCTGACGAGGTTCGGAAATTGGCGGAGCGGGCCAGCGCGTCCGCCAAGGAGATCACCGTGCTCATCAAGGAATCGACTCAGCGGGTACAGGAGGGGGCGAGCCTCTCGGAAAAAGCCGGTGATTCTCTGACTTCTATCGTCGCCGCGGTGGGCAAGACTGCAGCCGGCATCGCAGAGATCGCCACCGAGACCAGTTCGCAGTCGGCCAACGCAGCGGAGGTCAAGATGGCGATCCGGTCGGTCTCGCAGACGACCGAATCGAATGCCGCCTCGGCCGAGGAGATGGCTGCCAGCGCCGAGGAACTCGGCGCCCAAGCGCAGGGGCTCCGCGAACTGATCAAGCGATTCACCGTGTAAGACCAGTGACATGACGCCGTCGACACCGTGTCGTTGGCGTGCCGCACATCCGGGGCGATCGGGCATCATAGACAACAACGGTCGGCTACAGCAGCGAACTGCCGGTGTTAACGCGAGAGACAGTCGCGAGGAGTACCATGACCGAAGCCACGGCACACCCGACGTCACCTTCCGCGAAGGCTGCGCGATGAGCGACGTGGCGTTTCCCGACGACCTGTCCGCCGACGAGAGGGAGGACTACCTCCGTCTTTATCTCGATGAGACCGGAGAACAACTCGACAGGCTCGTGCAGACCCTCCTCTCCCTTGAGGCAAACCCATCGGATAGCGATCAGCTTGACGAGGCCTTTCGTTTGCTGCACTCGATCAAGGGTTCATCGGCGCTCCTGGGGATCGATCGCATCACCTCGCTTACCCACCACTTGGAAAGCCATTTCGTGCATCTGCGTTCCGGAAAAAGAACGCTCGATGCCGCGACGATGACCGTCGCACTGCGCTGCATCGACTTCCTGCGGGAGTGCAATGAACACCTCCGCAAGGGAGAGCTCTTGGGAAGCGATGGCGAGTTGCTCGATCAGGTAAGGGCCCTCGAACACGAGGTGGACCCGCCCCGCCCTGCGCCGCCTGCTTCCGTGAAGCAGGTGGTCGCCGCGAACGCCAACGCTCGAGTGTGGCGTATCACGGTTTCCTTCGTCCCAGGCCTGCAGATGGCGGATCTCAAGGCCGAATTGATCCTGGCACGCCTAGCCACGATCGGCGACGTGTTGTCGTCAATTCCACCAAGTGACCTTCTGGCCAGCATGCATGACCTGGCCGTGATCGATATCAAAGTCAGTTCCACGGCCGAGCGGGCCACGATCGAAGCCGCGGCCAATGCCGACGGTGTGCAGCGACTTGTTGTCGAGATCTGGGATCCAGAGGACTCTCCTGCAGTCGTCGCGGTTGGGGATCAGACGGCCCATGCGGCACCACCGGAGGCTGTCGTGGAGGCGGGCCTTCGACGGGCCGAGCCCGCCGCCGTTGCGCTGCTGACCGAAACGTTGCGAATCGACATCGACCGGCTCGATGTGCTGCTGAATCTTGTGGGCGAACTTCTCGTGAATCGTGCCCGCTTCAGTCAGGTGCTTGACACGATAGGGCAGCTCTTTCAGAAATCGGCCCACTCAGATCGTCTGTCGCTGATTACCGAATCGCTGAATGGCGTCATTCACACACTCGATCATGGCGTGAACGTCGATCTGGCCGCCGTGTCGCAGGAGCTGACAAGCCAGATTGAGGTGCTGAAGCACGAGACTCACACCTGGAACGAGGGCCGGAATACCTTCACCGATCTGGTGGCCGCTGTCGATCAGCTCACGCGGGTTTCCAAAAGCCTCCAGCAGGTGGTGCTCAGCACGCGGATGGTTCCCGTAGGACCGCTCTTCTCGCGTTTCAGGCGATCGGTCCGCGACATGGCCCATGAACTAGGCAAGAAGGTTTCTCTGGAGATATCAGGCGAGAAGACTGAACTCGACAAGCGGATCATCGACGAGCTGGGCGACCCGCTCAACCACCTCATCCGCAATTCGATCGATCATGGAATCGAATCAGCAGACATACGGACCCGCCACGGCAAGCCTGAGACGGCGACCGTGCGGATGACGGCTTCGCACCAAGGCAACAACGTGTTCATCACGGTCGAGGACGACGGCGGGGGGATCGATGTCCGCCGCGTCAGGCAGACCGCGATCGATCGTGGCCTGCTCAGGCAGGATGAGGCCACGAATCTCGATGAGGCGGAAATCCTTAAGTTCATCTGGGAACCGGGTTTCAGTACGAAGTCAGCGGTATCGAACGTCTCTGGTCGCGGCGTGGGTATGGACATCGTCCGCACCAGGGTCAGGCAGCTCAGCGGCTCTATCGAGGTGACGTCGATCCCGGGCGTCGGAACGACGTTCTCCATCCGCCTGCCGCTGACGCTCGCCATTACCCGCTGCATGCTCTTCCAGCTCCCGCAGGCGGTGTTCGCCGCGCCGATCGAGAATGTCCGTGAAATAGTCCGACTGGCGGATCACCGGACGGTGAACGTGCATGGCCAGGAACTCTGCGACATCCGTGGCGAACTCCTGCCATTGTTCGGGATGGAGGACCTTTTTCACTGGAGTGGCGTTCGCCACGACTCGAGTGGCTGTAAAAACGTCGTCATCCTGCAGTCGCAAAACAGGGTGATCGGTCTCCGGGTCGACATGCTGCTCGGGGGCCAGGACATCGTCGTAAAGCCGCTGGACAAACATTACTCGCAGGTCCGCGGGCTCGGCGGGGCCAGTATCCTCGGTGACGGCACCGTCTGCCTGCTACTCGACGTGGCCACCTGTGTGGAATTGACGCAGCTTCAGAAGACGGTGAAGACAGGGTTCGCGGACGCCCTGCAGCGGCCGAGGTCGGCCTATACCGCACCGAATCCATGATGTCCCACCGACCTCGCGCCGCCGAGCGTCTGAGCGAACCTCTCGGGTTTCACCACGGTGCGGGCCGGGATCGGGCGTAGGATGACGTTCCGTCCTCGCAGCGCATCCGGTCTGAGCGGTAAGAAGACGTCGAGTATGGCTGACGACGGTGCCTTGAGCGTGGATAGGAAGCTCCTCGGCACCTCCAGGCAAGGCTCCCATC
>JBIIOL010000035.1:0-12659 GCA_044336965.1 Pirellulales bacterium
ACCGTCTGAAGGACATCGAGTCGGTCTGCAAGCGTCTGGTGGAGCAGGGTCACCGGGTCGAGCCGATCGACCTTGATCCCGGCCAGGATCCGCTCGATCAGGTCATCGACGTGCCCCCCTACTGCCAGTGGGCCACCGATCCGCCTGCCCGCATCAAGCACCTCCGACTCAATCTCGCCGGCCATGCATCGACATCAATCGCCCTCATCGTCCACAAGGCGGCGTAGCCCTCTGAGGCAGCCGATCGCCCACATCTGTTTTCTGAAGCCTGTGACCCCGACCCCGGAGCAGCCATCGCGATGATCTCCTACGCCCAGAACTTTGAGGACGTCGTCCTCAACCGCGTGTTTCACAACATCACGGACGGCCGCTACATCGACGTCGGCGGCTACGATCCCGTGGTCGATTCGGTCACGAAGCACTTCTACGACAAGGGCTGGTCGGGCGTGAATGTTGAGCCCGTCGTGCGTTTTTACGAGAAGTTCGAGGAGCAACGGCCCCGCGACTGGAATCTGAACGTCGTTCTCGGAACGGAGCGTGGGTCGGTCGAGTTCAGCGAATGGGGCGATTCGGGCCTTTCGACGTATCGCGACACGATGGATGCCAAGAGTCTGGCGGGCTTTGGTCTTGCGAAGAAGACGTATACCGTCCGCATGATCACCCTGGCCGACGTCACCAGTCAACTGGATGGCAAGGATGTGCAGTTCCTCAAAATCGACGTCGAGGGTGCCGAGCGGGACGTGCTGCTCGGTGGCGAGTGGCGGGCGTTCCGGCCACGGGTGATCCTGCTGGAGGCGATCAAGGCGAAACTGCCCGGCTGTGATGTCTACTCCTACGAACCGACCTGGTTCGAGTGGGAGGGGCTGCTCTTCGAGCATGGCTATGAATTCGGCCTGTTCGACGGGCTGAACCGCTATTACTACCGCCGGGAGGAGCCCTCGCTTCGCGCCCCGCTGTCCTATCCGGCCAACATCACCGACGGATTCAAGCTCGTGAAGGGGCACTACCTGGCGACTCCTGCCGCGGCCTAGGAAGACGCAGCCAGCGGGCCGGCCCGTTCCATATTTCGACTCAGAAAGGGATCACCGTGAAAATCTGGTACGACGTCTCCGATCTCGTGGCGTGGAAGCTGCCGCACCTCACCGGCATCCAGCGGACCACCGTCGGCATTCTCAACGGTCTCGTTGAACAGGGTGAGCCGGTCGGGCTGGTGCGGTACGACGGGAAGTCGGGACTTTTTTGCACGATGAGCGAGTCCGAACTGCCCGCGACCGTGCGGTGCCATCTTCATGGATTCGCCGCCGAGACTGGTGCGCCTGTGGTCGAGACGGCCGCGGCTGCAGCGCCGCCGGCTGCGACGTCCGCGGCCAGGCCGGCCCGTCGCAAGCTCAAGCTGTTCAAAAAGGGCTTTTTCTTCGGCGGCGCAGGCGAAACCGAGGAACTGCGACACGCCTTCCGGCAGTTCAAGACGGCCGCCCGGCAACTGCGGAAAAGCGTCGGGCACTGGGCCAAGCGTCGGCTGCGGCGGACGGTGCGATCAGGCGGGCACTCGTCCCCGCCGCCCACGATGCACGCCGTTGCAGCGCCGAGAGGAAGTGTCCGCGCCGATGTGGCGCCGTTCATGGCCTCGGGCGACGTGTTCGTGTCGGTCGGCGCCACGTGGGTCAATCCCGGCCATCCTGAGGCTGCGGCCAGCATCCGCAGCCGGGGCGTGAAGGTCGTGCGGATGATCTATGACCTCATTCCGACCATCAAGCCGCAATGGCTCGATCCTTCCCACACGAAGGCGATCACGGCATGGGTCCGCAGCGTTCTTTGTGAATCCGATTGTGTGCTGACGATCTCCGAGTTCTCACGGCAGGAGATCGAACGCTACTGCGCGGAATGCCGGTTCGACGTTCCCCCGATCACGGTCGTGCGGCTCGGTGATGTGTTGGGCGAGGCCTCGGGTGGCTCGACTCCCGCGCCGCTGCCGAGATTCGCCCCGACGCGGCCGTTCTTCGTCTGCGTGTCCACGCTCGACGTCCGCAAGAACCACCGGCTTCTCTACGACGCCTGGACGCAACTCGCGGCTCACCGTGGTGATCAATGCCCCGATCTGGTCTGCATCGGCACACCCCACCTCTACGTCGCCGACCTGCTCCGTGAGATTCGTCAGGACCGCACCGTCAACCGGCACATCCACGTGCTGCACGGCATCGAGGATTGCGAACTCGAGTGGTACTACAAAAACTGCCAGGCCACGATCTATCCGTCCAAGTATGAGGGCTGGGGACTGCCGGTGGCGGAAAGCCTCGGCCACGGCCGGCTGTGCCTGGCGTCGAACGCCACGAGCATCCCGGAAATCAGCAGCGAACTCCCCGAATTCTTCGACCCGTTCGACGTCCACGGCCTGGTCGCGCTCGTGGAACGGGTGCTCGACGATCCGGAATGGGTGCGCGATCGCGAAGCGACGATCCGGGAGAACTTCCAACCGACCGGATGGCACGAGACGGCGGCGCAGGTGGTCGCGGCCATCCACGCTCCGGCCGTGCAGAGTCGTCGGTCCACGTGGCCGCGTTTGTCGGGCGTGAACGGGACGACCGAACCGGTCGTTCTATCGAGCGGCAGTACATTAAAGGCAGCATGAGCACGAGCCGCGCGTTTGAGTCGTTGGTGGATACCCGTCACGCCGGGCAGCCTTCCTGCGCGCCGAGGGTGTTGATCGACTGCACGCAGACGCTTGCCACGCCTCGTCTTGCCGGTATTCCGCGGGTGGTGCGCAGCATCGCCCGGCACGGCGTCGCCGCCGCTGCTTTCCATGGTGCGACGGTTGTCCCCGTGCGGTTCGAGGACGACCACTTCATCACGCTGAGCCTCTCATCGACCGGCGACATTGTCGACGTCGTCAAACGACCTCCCGCCAGCAACGCGCATCCCGTACTGCGCCGGCTCCACAAGCTGCTGGTACCGAGAACCATCGTCAGGGCGATCCGCACGCAGTGGCGGCGGATCCTTCGTATCCCGCTCCCCGGAGCACCGATCGAGTTTGGGCCGAACGACACGCTCCTCCTGGCTGACTCGTCGTGGGCGACGCGCTACTGGCATGTCGTCGACCAGGCCAGGGAGGCTGGTACGCGGGTCGGTGTCGTGCAGTACGACTTCATTCCCCACACCCATCCGGAACTCGTGCCGAAGCGTTTGCCTGCAACCTATCGCGGCTGGATGAACAACACACTCACGCGAGCCGATTTTGTGGCGGCCATCTCCGAGGCCGTCGCCGTCGAGGCCCGTGAGGAACTGCGACGGATGGGCCGAGATCCCGACCGGGCGATGCCGCTCGTGCAGGCCTTCCGGCTTGGAGCCGACGTGAAGCCGCCGTCCAAGGCGGGAACGGTGCGTCGTGAATTGCTCGATTTTCTCGCAGCCTCCCCCGTGCAGCCCTATCTCACCGTCGGCACGATCGAGCCCCGCAAAAATCAGACGGTGCTGCCGGCCGTCTTCGAAGAGGTGTGGCGACAGGTGCCGGAGGCCCGGCTGCTCGTCGCTGGTTTCGTGGGATGGAAGGGGGACGAACTCGTTCGCCGGATGCAAAACCACCCGCGATACGGCACCCACCTGATGCACTTTGGCGACCTGACCGATACAGAACTGCTCCATGCCTACGGCCATGCGCGGGCGTTGATCTTTCCGTCACGGGCCGAGGGCTATGGGCTGCCGATCGTGGAGAGTCTGTCGCACGGCATGCGGGTGTTTGCCTCGGACATCCCGGCCCATCGCGAAGTGGGCGGACCGTGGTGCGTCTATTTTGCACCCAGCGACGTGGCCGGCCTCGCCGGGCAGATCGTCCGCTGGGAACGGGACGGTGTCTTTCCGGCAGCACAGCCGACGGGATCGTTTGCGTCCCCAACCTGGCAGCAGGCGACCGAACAGCTGATGCAGATTGTTTTTTCCGGGACATCCGTGAATGCCCGGCAGGGAGAGCGAGCGGCGGCCTGAGCACGATCTGCAACTCTGGCGGCGGCAGGCGGTGTCGACGTCATCGGGAACAAGACTGAACGAGGCATGATCATGGCGCGAGTGGATGAATTGCTGGGCTCGATCACGGCATGGCGGAGTGGGGCCAATGCCAGCACGCAGCGAAGGAGCCGTCCCTCGACGGCCCGGATCGACGTCGCCCGGTTCCCGAAGGCTGACCCCACGATGCACGTGGGTGGCACTCGGCCGGACAAAACCCTCTCGTCGCTCTGCACGTTCGATCAGCTCGACAGCCCGCGGTTTCGCCACTGGGCGGCCGCGATCCAGGAGCCGTGGCGGGCCCATCGCAAGCTCTGGGAACTGGCCTACATCTGCCAGACGCTCGAAGAGCGTGGCATGCTGCAGCCGGGCCGCCGTGGCCTCGGCTTTGCGGTGGGCGCGGAGAAACTGCCCGCGCTGTTTGCGGCCCGCGGCTGCAAGATCACCGCGACAGACCTCCCGGCCGAGGATGAGCGAAACCAGGCCTGGGCGGAGACGGGCCAATGGGTCGGCAACCTCGCGTCGCTGAGCCATCCCGAAATCTGCGCTGAGCAGGCCTTCCGCGACAACGTCAGCTACCGTCCGGTCGACATGAATGCGATCCCGGACGATCTCACCGGCTTCGACTTCACCTGGTCGACCTGCTCCTTCGAGCACTGCGGCAGCATCGAGCTGGGTCTGCGATTTCTCGAGGAGCAGATGCGGTGCCTTGCGCCCGGCGGCATCGCGGTGCACACCACGGAGTTCAATCTCTCCTCGAACGACTCGACGGTGATGGACGGCGGCTGCGTGATCTTCCGGCTGAAAGACATCGAGTGGGTCATCGCCGCGCTCCGCGACGCCGGCCACGACGTCGAACCGCTCGATCTCTCCACAGGGAAGCGGGAGCTCGATCGCTATGTCGACGCCGCGCCCTACAGCCAAGACAGGCATCTGCGGCTCGACCTCTGGGGCTATGCGTCGACCTCGATCGGCCTCATCATTCGTAAAGGCACGCAGGCCGATGGGTATGGGCATCTCTCCGCAGATGTAAGGCGTCGTGTGCGGATGACGTTGTCATGCCGCGACACCGATCCGATTCCGAAGGTGGCGGATGCGGGCGAGGTGGTCGAGCAGGACGGGCAGCGGGTGCAGATCATGCACGATGGCACGCGAGTGATCGCAGACGGCTACTGTGGTGGCTGGATGACCGACGTGATCCACGGTCTCCGTGGGCATCACGAGCCGCAGGAGGAACTGCTCTTTCACCATCTGCTCGGGCACGTGCGGCCCGGCACGCTCATGGTCGAGCTTGGTTGCTGGTGGGCCTACTACACGAACTGGTATCTCGGTGCCGTGCCAGGCTCCAAGGCCCTCTGCGTCGAGCCCGACCCCGCCAATCTGGAGGTGGGTCGCCGGAATCTGGCGATCAACGGCCGTACCGCCACGTTCATGCAGGCGTTCGTGGGCAGCCCTTCGACGCGGCTGTCCAACTCTTGTGGCCACGAGTGTCTCGACATGGACGCCGTACTTGCGCGGGCCGGCGGCCGACCCATCGAGATGCTCCACATGGATGTGCAAGGGGCCGAACTGCCGTTCATCGAATCGATGAGGCGGGCGGTCGAGTCGCACATGGTGCGGTTCGCCGTGGTCTCGACCCACCATCAATCGATCAGCGGTTCGGCAACCACGCACGAGGATTGTGTCAGGATGCTCAAGTCGCTCGGTGCGACGCTGTTTCTCGAACACGACGTGTATGAGTCCTACAGCGGCGACGGCCTGATCGTGGCGAGCTTCGCGGCCGAAGACAGATCGATCGTGCTGCCGGCAATCAGTCGCAATGTTCGGGAGCGATCGCTCTTCGGCGACTGGAGACCTCGCGCTGCGGCCGCGAAGGCGGTCGCCATCGCGACCCCTCCGCCCCCGCCGCCCCCGCCGCAGGGCTGGTTGCGGCGGCAGGTTATGAAGCTCGGCCGCTCATGCCAAAAGCGGTTCAAGGGTGGAGCCGCTCGGCAGGTCGCTTGAGGACGCTGTCAGACCTTCGGAAAGACGACCAGGCCCTTGGCCGTATTCACCATCTTGCGGGTGTTCCCAAGCCAGGTCGTGTAGCAGACGCCGGAGCCGGTGCAGACACCCAGGGCCCGGACGCCAACCTGGTTGTACTGCACGATGTTGCCGAGGGCGGCGTTGTTGGCCACCCCGAAGAGAAAGTTCGTGGCGTTGATGAGCACCGCGCCTGTTTTGCTCGCGGTGAGCGTGTTGCGATAGAAGCCTGTGCCAGTCGAGTGTCCGGCCGCCCAGAGCCCGTTGCCCTGTGCCGCGGTGAGCGTGTTGCCGAAGCCCGCCGTCGAGCCCCCGACCGTCAGTCCGGTGGCATTTTCCAGAACCATCGCGTTGCCGCCCAGGGCACTGGCCGAGAAGATGTTGCCGGCGATCGTGGTGTTGTTCATGGTCCCGGCGGCGTAGAGGCCGTGCACGGTGGAGGCGACGTAGTTGCCGGCACCATTCCCCACCGTGGTGGCGGCACCACCCACGAAGAACGGCGTCGCCGAAGATGCTCCAGTTGCATTGATCATCTGGATCCCGGTCGTCTGTCCGGTGATGGAGTTGCCCGAGATCACCGAACTGGAGAGGTTGCCCACGGCCCGCACGCCTGTGGTGCCTCCGGCGATGGTGTTGCCGCCGCCGGCGTTCGCGGTGCCGAGCGACAGTCCCTGACCGCTCACCAATGACACACCCAGCGGGTTACCGGTCAACGAATTGCCCTGAAACATGGTGCCGGTGAGGATGCCGGTGGCGTACAGGCCGGTTTCCGTGTTGCTGTTGATCGTGTTCTTGAAGGCGGTCGCCACGCCGCCGATATTCAGGTTTTGGGAGTCAGTGAGGGAGATGCCGATCTTGTTCGTGCTGAACGTGTTGCCCAGAACGGCCGTGTTCGTGTAGTCGCCCTTGGAGGCGGCCAGGCCGCTGGCGGCATTGCCCGTGACGGTGTTGCCGAGACCCGTCGTCGTCCCTCCCAGTTGAAGGCCGGTAATCTTTTCTCCGAAGGGCGCGTAGAAGTTCACGCCGTTGCGGCCGTTGGAGGTGATCGTGTTGCCCCGCACGTTGGTGCTGGTGTAGGCGCCAGCATTCACCTGCACGCCGTCGAGGCCGTTGGCGTTGATCGTGTTGCCGGCGGCCGTGGTGGCCCCGCCGAGCAGCAGTCCCGAGAACGCCCCGCCGCCGGCAAAGAGGTTGATGTTCACACCGTTGTTCTGGTTGTATTGGATCGTGTTGCCCTGCACCACTGTATTGGTGTAGGTGCCACCGAAGATGCCGATGCCGTCGGCGGCATTCGAGGCGATGGTGTTGCCCTGGCCCGCTGTCGTGCCGCCGATCGTCAGGTCCGTGAGGGACTGACCGGAGGGGGAAAGCTGCACGCCATAGGCGCCGTTGGACGAGATCGCGTTACCCTGAATGACCGTGCCACTGTAGGAACCCTGCGATACCTCCACGCCGTTCTGTTTGTTGTAGGAGATGGTGTTGGCGGCAGTGGTTGATGAACCGCCGATCACGAGACCGCTCAGGGCACCGCCCGACGTTCCCAGCAACACGCCATTGTCGTTATTGCCATAGATCGAATTGCCCGCGACGAGCGTGCTGGTGTAGGTGCCCGGCAGGAAGAAAAGACCTTCGCCGTTGTAGGCGATCGTGTTGCTCGTGCCCGCGGAGGTGCCGCCGATCGTGAGGCCGGTGACCCCGCTCGCGGCGAAGATGCCACTCTGCGAGTTCATCGTGATGGTGTTCCCGGCGATCGTCATGCCGGTCAGGCTGCCGCCGTCGAGTTCGATGCCGTTGGTGTTGTCGGTGATGGTGAGACCTTTGATGGTGCTCCCCGTGGAACTGCCGAGGAATTTCAGGCCGCTGTCGAAATGCGTGAGTGTCAGATTGAGGCCATTCATCACCACGCTGTTGGCGCCGGCGCCGATCGTGAGGCCGTCGGCCGCCAAAGCCGACGCACCGTCGAGCGTGATGGCTGTCGTGATGGCCGTGGTGCCGCCAAAGGTGAACGTCGTGCCGGCCGGGTTGGTCAGGGTGGGCAGTTCCGAGACCAGGGCGATCGTGCCGACGGCCAGATCCTGGAACGTGATCGTGTTGGCGATCCCGGCGGTGTTCACGTCGAGGATCGCCTGCCGCAGCGAACCGGCGCCGGCGTCATTCGTGTTGGTCACGCTGACGGCCAGGGCAAGCCGTGACTCAAGCTGCTCGAAGCGGGTGAATCCGCGGCGGCTCTGGCGGTGGGGCGACGTGGTGCGAACCCTGTTCACGGACTGGTTCAAGCTGCCACGGGTCATGCCACGAAACAACGTCTGGATGGTGAAACGGCGGAAGCTCATCGAGGGGGGCTCCGGGACGCAGAAGGAGAAAGTGGGTTTAAGCCAGGACTCTCCGCTGCCACCAACTCCTGCGGGGAGGGATGGGCGGGATGCGCGGAGTGTAGCGGGCTGCGGGAGTCTAGTCGCCGCCGCCCTCAAACGGCTACGACCATTCTCGACGAGGCCACGGCTCGTCGTCGGGCGGGCGTGTTGCCAGCGGCCCTGTTTCGGCCTGCTTGGGCCAAGGGGGATAGGCTCCCCGGGGCCTGTCAGGCCGCCGCCCGAAGGGGCTTTTCACCGCGGATCATGAGGTGGACACCCTCCTCGTAATACCAGCGGAAGTGCCTGCGGACATCCGCCATCAGCGTCCCGGCCTCGTCCACATACCGCTGGATGTCGCGGCCTCCCGCCGAGCGGTTCAGCGACGGCAGCGGCCGCGCATGGCCGAGTCCATTGGCATCGCAGAAGGACTGGAGCGCCGGTTGGAGCGACTCGAAGTCGAGCAGTGTCGTGTTGTGCCAGAGCGGCCCGTCCACGTCGAAGAAATGTTCGTAGCGCTGGATGCGGCCGCCGATGACCGCGGCGGCCAGAAAATCGCGGAACGTATGATGCTGCGTGCAGCCGATGAAGGCGTCTTTTGAACCCGCGACGGCCGGCTCCCGCTGCCAAAACTCGAACAGCGATACGAGCATCTCAAAGGGATCTCGCATCACACCAACGATCCGCAGCGCCCCGGTCAGTGGCCGATACTGCTCGGCGTGCGTCGGCGACAAGAGCTTGATCGAGTTGTACCTCAACCGCCCGAGCCGCCGTTGCCAGCTCGGCGGCTTGAGCAGGGCCAGGCTCTGCCGCACCGGGTAATGCGGGTTATCGCGAACGAGCAACTCGGCGTCGGGGCAGGTGTCGAGGAACCACCTCTGCAGCGACGTGCCCGCGGTCTTCGGGTAGTGAGCGAAGGCGAGTTTGTGCGTGCGGCTGACGAGCATGGGCAGACTCCTGACCTCGCTGCGAGATGCACCGTAAGGCGCTCTCGCACCACCCATGGGGGTGGATTCCATCGGCCATGACTTATAGCGATGCTGCCCTACGGAATCGACAGGTATGCCTGCAAATCTTGAATAATCGTTCCAGTTTTTGCGACCGGCAGGACAGGCATTCTCGGCAAGGCCTCTGCTCCCTTCTGAAACCGCGCAGTCTTCCTGTCTTCGCCGGTGGCCTTGCGACCCTACCGCCCGCGTTCAGTTTGCGGGGTCTGCAGGCCGATAGACCCACGGTGTCCCGGAGCCCAGCCGGGGGGTCTCTTGGTTTCCTTCCCAGCCTTTTGGCTATCACACCATGCCCACCACCCGCACGTTCGCCCAGCGGCAGCCTCGGTCCGACCGGCCCCGCGTCGTGCTCGACCTCGAGAAGCTCAGGCACGCCAACTGCGGGCTGGGCCGGTTTTGCCGGCATTTGGCTGATGGCATCCTGGCGCTCGGCGAGCAGTCGTTCGATCCCGTCTTTTTCCTACCGCAGTCGCTGCCCCAGGAGACGGTTCGGCACTTCCGCGCCGAGGGCATCGAGCAGATCGATGTGAGCCCGTGGCGGAAGGAGACGTTCGCCAGCCTCTACCGGCCATTCCTCGCGCCCTTCCAGCGGCGGCATCGCTACGACCTCTGGCACGTCACGAATCAGACCAGCAAATATCTGCCGCTCGATTCCACCGTGCCCGTCGTGCTCACGATCCACGACCTGAACTTCCTCCACGACGATCGGCACACGGACCGGCCCGGGGCCGTCGCCCGCAAGCTGGCTGACGTGCAACGAAAGGTGGATCGGGCGACGGCCATCGTCACCGACTCCCGCTACGTGGCCGACGATGTCGCGGCGAACCTCCGACTCGGCGGCAAGGCGGTGCATGTCGTGGCGCCGGGCCTCTCCGCTCCGCCGGCCGCGTCTCCCGTGGCACCCGCGTGGGCACCCAGCGGGAGATTTCTCCTCTCCATCGGCAACTGCCTGCCGCACAAGAATTTCCATGCGCTCTTCGAACTCATCGAACGGCTCCCTGAGTTTTCGCTCGTGATCGCCGGCAAACGGGAGACTCCCTACGGTGAGCAGTTGGTCCGTGAAGTCGCTGCCCGGAATCTCGGTGGTCGGGTGACACTCACCGGGCAGGTGTCGGACGGCGACCGCCAGTGGCTCTACGAGCAGTGCGAGGCGTTTGCCTTCCCATCCCTCACCGAGGGATTTGGGTTTCCGGTGCTCGAGGCGATGCAGTGCGGAAAGCCGGTGTTCATGTCCCGCCGTACGAGCCTGCCGGAACTCGGCGGGTCGCTCGGCTTCTACTGGGATTCCTTCGGGGCGGAGCACATGGCCACCGTCTTCCGCGCTGGCATGACAGCGGTGGCGGCCATGCCGACCTTCGCGGCCGCGGCGAGGGCCCGGGCCGCGGAGTTTTCCTGGGAAAACGCCGCTCGCGGCTATCTGCGGGTCTACCGCTCCATTCTCGATCCGGCGGCTGCCTGAAGGCAGCGTTTTCCGGCCAAGCTGCCCTTCCGACACCCCCCTGGGAATTGCTATGACCCATGGCGCCATGTCCACCCTGACGATTCAGAAGCCTGTGTCCGCACGAAAGGCCCTCATCTGCGGGATGGGCGGTCAGGACGGCAGCTACCTGGCGGCCCATCTGCTTGACCAGGGCTACACGGTCGTCGGCACCAGCCGCGACGCTCAGGCCAGCCGCTTCGACGGGCTCGCGCGGCTGGGTATCCGTGACCGCGTCACGGTGGAGTCGATGTCACTCGTCGACTTTCGCTCCACCATGCAGGTGCTCTCCCGCACGCAACCGGACGAGGTCTATAACCTCGCCGGTCAGACCTCCGTGGGGCTCTCCTTCAACCAGCCGGTGGAAACATTCGAGAGCATCGTCATCGGCACGGTGAACCTGCTCGAGGCGATCCGCATGCTCGGCCGGCCGATCCGGCTCTACAACGCCGGCAGCTCGGAGATGTTCGGCAACACTGGTGACGAACCGGCCGGTGAAACGACCGTCCTCAAGCCGTGCAGCCCCTATGGCATCGCCAAGGCAACGTCGTTCTGGCAGATCGCGCAGTATCGACAGGCCTACAAAATAGAAGCCTGCACCGGCATCCTCTTCAACCACGAAAGCCCGCTGCGGCCCGAGCGGTTCGTGACGCAGAAGATCGTGGCGGGCGCCTGCCGCGTGGCCGCAGGCGAGCAGGACGTGCTCAGCCTGGGTGACCTCTCCGTCCGCCGCGACTGGGGCTGGGCGCCGGAGTATGTCGTGGCCATGCACCGCATGCTGCAACTCGACACGCTCGAGGACTTCGTGATCGCCACCGGCCAGACGACGAGCCTTGAGGACTTCGTCCGCGAGGTGTTCGCCAGCCTCGGCCTCGACTGGCGGAAGCACGTCGTCCGCGACCCGGCGCTCACCAGACCCAGCGAGATACTCTCGGGCCAGGCCGACACGTCGCACGCCACGACCCGTCTCGGCTGGACGGCGCGATCTCACATGAAGGATGTCGCGCGGATGATGGTGGAGGCGCGACTTGCAGTGCAGGCCCCGGCGATCCGCCGCGCGGCCTAGAGCGACACGCAATGGTTCGCCGGCTGCGGCATGCTCGTCGCCGGCGGATTCTGCTACAGGATGCTCTTGGACGAATCGTCCATCGTTCGTGAGTCGCAGAATGCACCGGCTCCTGCGCGTGCCTCCGACCGGCTCCTCAGCATGATGGGCGTACGCTGGTCGCTTCACCCCCCGCGCCAGGCCCGGAGGGCCGGGTGAGCACCAGCCGACGGATGTCGGCCAAGAAAAAATCGCACGATGCGATGTTTTTCGTGAACACAGCCTCACCGGCTCCTGCGCGTGCCTCCGACCGGCTCCTCAGTACCGGGGGATTTCTCTCTCCCGTCCACGGTCAGGCCGTCCGCCTTCGCCGCACGCTGTCGAGGGCAATGGCGATCGCCAGTCCGCCGCAAAGAAGTGGAAACGTCTGGCCGATCCGGCTTGCCAGCGTGTGGGTGTTGATCAATGGCACCTCGGCGACGAGCACGTCTTCCACGTTGAGTGGCAGCCGCGTGGGAATCGTCCCCAGCGGCGAGACCAGGCACGTTTCGCCCGTCGCTGCGCACCGCAAGAGGCAGCGGCGGTTTTCCACAGCCCGCATCTGTGCGAGCAGCCGGTGCTGCAGGAGCGTGAGCGTCGCCTTGAATGACGAGCCATTGATGAGCGAGAGCAGCACGTTGGCGCCATTGTCGACGAGCGATTCGGCGGCGCTTGGCACCATGTCTTCGTAGCAGAGCATCACGCCCAGCTTCGCCTTGTCG